>NZ_PTQZ01000164.1 GCF_002943415.1 Amnimonas aquatica
TTCCACGTCGGTGCCGTGTATCGTGTCACATCCAGCCTGACGATCGATGCTTCGGTGCACAACGTCATGGACAAGGACTTCCTGGACTACACGCTGTACGACAACAGCGGCACGCCTGCGCTCGCCAATGTCTACAACAACAGCCAGGAGCGCCGTCGCCTGAATCTGGCCGTCACCTACAGCTTCTGAGTTGTCTCCGCCTCTCCGCGACGGATGAGGATGCGAACCGCCGGCCATCGTGCCGGCGGTTTCGTTTCCGCCTCACGCCTTGCGCAGCAGCTTCCGGTACTCCTCCGTCACCTGCTCGTCGAAGCCCGGATAGTCCGGCGCCAGGGTCTCCAGCGCCTGTACCAGCAGCTGAGCCACGGCGCGGCGCGCCAGCCCCTTGTCATCGTTGGGCACCAGGTGCCAGGGCGCTTCTTCGCTGTGGGTGTCGCGAATGGCGGCTTCCATGGCCTTGAGGTAGTCCTTGCGCTGCCGGAAGGTCTCGATGTCGGAAGGGTCGAATTTCCAGCGCTTGCGCGGGTCGTCCAGGCGCTTGAGCAGGCGTGTGCGCTGCTCTTCCGCGCTGGTGTGCAGCCAGACCTTGATGATGCGGGTGCCGCTGGCGACCAGGTGCTGCTCCCATTCGCGGATCAGCCGTCCGCGTGCTTTCCAGAAGCCGGCGGCCTTCGGGGCGTCGGGCAGGAAGCGTTCGGCGAGCAGGGCCTCGTAATGGCTGCGGTTGAAGAACACCACTTCGCCGCGCGCCGGCAGCCGGCGGACAATGCGCCAGAGGAAGTCGTGCGCGGCCTCTTCCGGGCTGGGGCGGCCGAACGACCAGGCGTGGAAGCCGGCCGGGTCGAGGCCCTCCGACAGCACACGGGTCAGGCTGTCCTTGCCGCTGGCGTCCAGACCCTGCAGGACCACCAGCACGGCCTGGCGGCGGTTGGCCCAGAGCCGGCGCTGGGCTTCTTCCATGGCGGCCAGCAGGGCCTTCAGGTCGGGCAGGGCGGCCTGGGCTTCCGCGGGCATGACGCAGGGCAGCGCGGACAGGCGGGGACGACCGCCGCTCCAGCGCCAGGGCGGGGTGGGGGTGTCGGGCATGTCCGGTTTCCTGTCTGGGCGTGTGCCGTCACTGTGCCGCCAGCGTGGCGCTGGTGCAAGGCAGGCGGCTTTCGCCACCGGTAGCGGCGCGGCGGCCGCCGGCCTGCCGGTGTCTGTGCTAGCCTCTGCCGGCCTCGGACATTCGGAGACTGGCGCATGACGGCGGTGCATTTCATCCACGGCAAGGAGAGCGGTCCGGACGGGCTCAAGATCCAGGCCATGCGGGCGGTGGCGGCGGAGCTGGGGCTGCCGGCGTTCGCGCTCGACTACCGCGCCAGCCCTGATCCCGAGCAGCGCGCGGCCACGCTGCTGGCCGCGCTGACGCCGGGCGAGCCGGTGGTGCTGGTTGGCTCCAGCCTGGGCGGTTTCGTGGCGGCGCGGGCCGCGGAGATGGCGGCTGCGCTGCCGGCGACCGAGGCGCCGCGCATCACCGGCCTGTTCCTGCTGTGCCCGGCCTTCGACCTGCCGGGCTATCCGCTGGACCGGCCGGAGCAGCCGCTGCGCGGGTCGGCGGTGCAGCTGGTGCACGGCCGCCACGATGACATCGTGCCGCTGGAGACCTCGCTGCGCGCCGGTGCGGACTGGCGTGGCACGGTCACCGTGGTGGAGGATGACCATCCCCTGCATGCCAGCGTGGCTGTGATCTGTAACCAGCTGAGACATTTTCTCAACAGTCTGTGCGCCGATTGAGGCGAATACTGTTTCATGCATAGGCGTGCCCGTCATGAACGACACGCCGCGCCGAGACCACGAACAACAAGATCAAGGAGCCCGCTCATGAAACTGTCGTACCTGATGCCGGTCCTGATGGCCGGCCTGCTGGCCCTGCCCGTGGCTGCCAGCGCCACCGGGCTGCATGAATTCACCGGCACCGGCGAGTGGGCCGCCTCGCGCGGGGAAGCCTGCGATATCGCCGTGGGCAATGCCCAGAAGCGCATCGGCAACGACTACGAGGTGGTGTCCTCGTCGTGCCTGTGCGACAAGGACGGCAGCCGCTTCAACTGCCTCGCCGGCGTGAAGGTGCGTCCGCTGGCGCCGGAGCAGCTGGCCAGCGCGGCTTCCCCCGCGCAACCGGCCGGTATCCGCTGATCCGGCCTGACAGGCGGGCGTCCGAGCGGCTAGAGTAGGCGGCTGAACCGACACGGAAGACGCCCCCCGCGCATGCCCGCCGACCATTCCTCCGACCACGCCGCCGCGACGCCCGGGAGCAGTGACATCAGCCCGGGCTTCCTGGTGCTGCACAGCCATCGCCTGGAGAGCCTGCGCGATGTGCTGGTGCAGTGGCTGCGCGCGCATCCGCTGGCGCCGCTGGAGGACGAGGTCGTGCTGGTGCAGAGCAACGGCATGGCGCAATGGCTGAAGGCCGCGCTGGCCGCTGATCCGGAGCCTGCCGCCGGCGCGCCGGCAGCTCCCGGTGCCGCGCCCGGGCTGGGCATCTGTGCCGCCGTGCGCATGCAGTTTCCGGCGCGCTTCTTCTGGCAGGCCTATCGCGCCGTGCTGGGGGCCGGCGCGGTGCCGCAGACCTCACCCTTCGACAAGGAGCGCCTGCGCTGGCGCATCCTGCGGTTGCTGCCCGGCCTGCTGCCGGTAGCGGCCTTCGCGCCGCTGCGCGATTACCTGAGCGATGACCCCGACGGCCGCAAGGCCTGGCAGCTGGCGGTGCAGGTCGCCGACCTTTTCGACCAGTACCAGGTCTACCGCGCCGACTGGCTGACGGACTGGTCGGCCGGAAACGATGCCCTGCGCCTGGCCGATGCCGCCGCCGGTCCGCTGCCGCTGCCGGCGCGCGAGGCCTGGCAGCCTCTGCTGTGGCGGGCGCTGGAACACGACATCCTGACGGGCGGTGCCGGGGCCGAAGGGAGCGCCGCGCCCTGGGATGCCGTCGGTGCCGCCGCCGGCCACCGCGCTGCCTTGCAGGCACGTTTCCTGTCCGCGCTGCGGCAGGCGGAGACGCGGCCGCGCGGACTGCCGCGCCGGCTCATCGTCTGGGGCTTCTCCACGCTGCCGCTGCATGTGCTGGAAGGCCTGGCGGCGCTCGGGCGCCATGTCCAGGTCATCCTCGCGGTGGTCAATCCCTGCCAGTTCTACTGGGCCGACCTGACCCAGCCGCGAGCGCGTCTGCGCCACGCCCGCAAGGCCGCGCTGCCGGCGCTGCTGCGCGAGGAGCAGCTCGGCCGCCATGCCAATCCGCTGCTGCTGGCCTGGGGCCAGCAGGGGCGCGACTACCTGCGCGGGCTGGAGCAGTTCGATGATCCGGACAGCTACCGCGCGCGTTTCCAGGCCCTGGGTCAGCGCATCGACCTGTTCGATGACGACACCCCGGCCGATACCCTGCTGGCGCAGGTGCAGCAGGCCGTGCGCGATCTGGAGCCGGTGCCGGACGACCCGGCCGCGCGTCTGCCGGTGGCCCCGGGCGACCGGTCGCTGCGCTTCCAGGTCGCGCACAGCCGCCTGCGCGAGGTCGAGGCGCTGCATGACCACCTGCTGGCGCTGTTCGCCGAGCTGGCGGACAGCGAGCGGCCGCTGCGTCCGCAGGACATCGCGGTCATGGTGCCGGACATCCGCCTGTACGCGCCGCTGGTGCAGGCCGTGTTCGCCAGCGGTGACGGGACCGCGCTGCCGTTCACCATCCTCGACCGTCCGCAGCGTGGCGAGCAGCCGTTGCTGACCGCGCTGGACTGGCTGCTCGGCCTGCCGGAGGCGCGTTGCACCTCGGCCGAACTGTGGGACCTGCTCGACGTGCCGGCGGTACAGGCCCGATTTGGCCTGGCCGCCGCCGACCTGCCGCGCCTGCGCCAGTGGTTCGAGGCCGCCGGCGCGCGCTGGGGGCTGGATGCCGGGCATCGTGCGCGCTGGCGCATGCCGGATGGCCTGGAGCAGAACACCTGGCGTTTCGCCTTGCGCCGCCTGCTGCTGGGCTATGCCGTGGGCGATGCTGGTGCCCTGCCGGTGTCGCCCGCGCCGGACGGCTTGCCGGCCACAGCGGGCGACATCACTTTCGCCGGCGTGCTGCCGCATGGCGACATCGGCGCGCTGGACGCCGCCGGACTCGGCCCCATGGCGGCCGTGCTCGAGGCCCTGGCGCACTGGTCGGAGGCGCTC
>NZ_PTQZ01000165.1 GCF_002943415.1 Amnimonas aquatica
GCGGCATCCGCGAGGTCTACGGCGATCTCGCCCGCATGCGGCCCGGCACCGACAGCCGTTATGCCGACCTGCTCATGCGGCCGGGCAACAAGGCCGGCATGGTGGCCTACTTCCGCCTGCTCGCCGACATGAACCGCGACAACCGCTTCGCCGCCCGCGTGCGTGAGCTGCGCGTGCCCACCCTGCTGCTCTGGGGCGCGCGCGACCGCTGGGTGCCGCCGGCGCTGGTGCGGCGCTGGCAGCAGGATGTGCCCGGCCTGACCGTGAAGGTATACCCGGATGCCGGGCACATTCCCATGGAAGAGATTCCCGAGGCCTCGGCGCAGGATGCGCTCGACTTCCTGCTCATGCGCGAGGCGAAGGTGGCGGCGGCCTGAGGGTTTCCCTCCCGGTCGGGCATGCGGCTGCCGAGCCTGTGCCCGCCTGGCCATGTGGCCGGTGCGCGGCAAGCCGGCGTTGCGCCGGCAGAACAGATAAAGGCGCCCGGGGGCGCCTTTATCTGTTGCTTCAGTGCCTCCGGCCGGAGGCCGTGCTCAAGACAGCTGCGAGATGTCCGCCACGCGCAGGAACAGCGCACGCAGCCAGGACAGCAGGCGCAGGCGGTTGGCACGCACGGCGGCGTCCTCGGCCATGACCATGACGCTGTCGAAGAAGGCATCCACCGGTTCGCGCAGGGATGCCAGCGTGGTCAGCGCCGTGGTGTAGTCACCGCTGGCGAAGCAGGGTGCCACGCGCGCGGCAGCGGCGGCCACGGCATCGGCCAGTGCCTGCTCGGCACCGGCTTCCAGCAGCGATTTCTCGATCTCGCCGCCGGTCACGGTCTCCTTGGCCAGGATGTTGGACACGCGCTTGTTGGCGGCGGCCAGCGCGGCGGCTTCGGGCAGCGTGCGGAAGTGCGCCACCGCCTTCACGCGGCGGTCGAAGTCGCGCGCCACGGACGGGCGGCAGGCCTGCACGGCCTGGATCACGTCGACGGCGATGCCCTGCTCCTCGTACATGGCGCGGTAGCGGCCGAGCAGGAAGTCGAAGACATCCGCCGCCGTGGTGGCCGAGGTCAGCGCGGCGCCGTGCTGCGCGGTGGCGGCCTGCACCAGCTGCTCCAGATCGATATCCAGCTCGCCCTCGATGAGGGTGCGCAGCACGCCGAGCGCGGCGCGGCGCAGCGCGAACGGGTCCTTGGAGCCGGTCGGCGGCTGGCCGATGCCGAAGATGCCGGTCAGCGTGTCGAGCTTGTCGGCCAGCGCCACGGCCTGGCCGGTNCGTGGCGGGCGTAGTGGTAACCCGCGATGCCCTGCAGCTCGGGGAACTCGCCGACCATTTCCGACGCCAGGTCGGACTTGCACAGCAGGCCGGCGGTGCGCGCCAGCCCGGCGTCGCCGCCGATGCCGTCGGCGATCCGCGCGGCCAGCGCCGACACGCGCTCGGCCTTGGCGAACACGGTGCCGAGCTGGGCCTGGAAGACCACGTTCTTCAGGCGCTCGTTGCGCGCCGCCAGCGTGGTCTTCTTGTCCTGGTTGAAGAAGAACTCGGCGTCGGTCAGGCGCGGGCGCACGACCTTCTCGTTGCCGGCCACGATCTTGTCCGGCGCCGGCGAGTCGATATTGGCGACGGTGATGAAGCGGGCCATGAGCTGGCCGGCGGCATCCACCAGACAGAAGTATTTCTGGTTGTCCTGCATGGTCGAGATCAGGGCTTCCTGCGGCACGGCCAGGAAGCGCTGCTCGAACGAGCACACCAGCGGCACCGGCCACTCGACCAGCGCGGTGACTTCATCGAGCAGGGCATCGGGCATGAGCGCGCGACCGCCCTCCTTCGCCGCCAGCGCGTTCACCGCGCCGCGGATCTGCTCGCGGCGTTCGGCGAAGTCGGCGACCACGTGCGCGCCGCGCATGGCTGGCAGATAGGCATCGGCCGAGGCGATAGCCACCGCCTGCGGGTGGTGGAAGCGATGACCGAAGCTGGTGCGGCCGCTGTCCAGGCCGAGCAGCGTGGCCGGCACCACGTCGTTGCCGTAGAGCATGACCAGCCAGTGCACCGGGCGCACGAACTCCACGCGGCTGGCGCCCCAGCGCATGCGCTTGGCCACCGGCAGGTTCTTCAGCGCCAGATCGAGAATGCCCGGCAGCAGTGCCAGCGCGCTGTCGCCCTTGACCTCGCGCACGAAGCGCAGCTTGTCGCCGCTCCGGTCGATCTCGCCGATGTCCACGCCGTTCTTGCGCGCGAAGCCGAGCGCTGCCTGCGTCGGCTTGCCTTCGGCGTCGAAGGCGGCCTTCACCGGCGGGCCGTCGACGGCGATCACGCGGTCGGGCTGCTGCGCGGCGAGCTGGCGCACGATCAGCGCCAGGCGGCGCGGGGCGGCGTAGAACTCGACGCCGGCGTGCACCAGGCCGGCCTTGGCCAGGCCATCGGCGACACCGTCGCGCAGCGCGGTGGCCAGCGTCAGCAGGGACTTCGGCGGCAGCTCCTCGCCGCCGATTTCAAACAGGAAATCCTGGGCGCTCATGCCTGCGCCTCCTTCTTCTCGATCTGCTTGTCGGAAGGCCTGGCCGCCGCGGCCTCGACCTGGGCCAGCACCTCGGCGCGCAGGGCCGGGTCGGCGAGCGGGAAGCCGAGCGCGGCGCGGGCGTCGAAATAGCTCTGCGCGACCGCGCGCGCCAGCGTGCGCACGCGCAGGATGTAGCGCTGGCGCTCGGTCACCGATATGGCACGGCGGGCATCGAGCAGGTTGAAGCTGTGCGAGGCCTTGATGACCATTTCGTAGGCCGGCAGCGGCAGCGGCTGGGGCAGGTTCATCAGGCGGTTGGCTTCGGATTCGTAGAGGTCGAAGAGCTTGAACAGCTCCGGCACGTTGGCGTGCTCGAAGTTGTAGGTCGACTGCTCGACCTCGTTCTGGTGGAACACGTCGCCGTAGGTGACCTTGCCGAACGGGCCGTCGGCCCAGACCAGGTCGTAGACCGAGTCCACGCCCTGCAGGTACATGGCCAGGCGCTCCAGACCGTAGGTGATCTCGCCGGTGACCGGGTAGCACTCGATGCCGCCGACCTGCTGGAAGTAGGTGAACTGGGTCACTTCCATGCCGTTGAGCCAGACTTCCCAGCCCAGGCCCCAGGCGCCCAGCGTCGGCGACTCCCAGTTGTCTTCCACGAAGCGGATGTCATGCACGGTCGGATCGACGCCGATGCGGCGCAGCGACTCCAGGTAGAGCTCCTGGATGTTGCTCGGGTTCGGCTTCAGCACGACCTGGAACTGGTAGTAGTGCTGCAGGCGGTTCGGGTTCTCGCCGTAGCGGCCGTCGGCCGGGCGGCGCGAGGGCTGCACGTAGGCGGCGTTCCAGGTCTCCGGGCCGATGGCGCGCAGGAAGGTCGCGGTGTGGAAGGTGCCGGCGCCCATTTCCATGTCGTACGGCTGCAGGACCACGCAGCCCTGCTCGGCCCAGTAGCTCTGCAGCGCGAGGATCAGGCCCTGGAAGGTCTGGATCGGCTGCGAAGCCTGATTCGTTGTCTGACTCATGTTGTCTGCCCTGTGGGGATGTCGGCGCGCATGGACACCGACCGTGCCGGGCATGGGAAATCATGCCGGCCTGATCGAACGGCGCAGTATAACCGAGGGCATGCCGGGCTGGCACTGAGCCTGGGGAACGAGACTCAGCCGATCAGCAGCGACACGTAGGCGGCGTAGGCGGCCAGCAGCAGCGCGCCGCGCAGGCGGGAGATGCGGTAGCCGAGCCAGAACAGCGGCAGGCAGAACACCGATACCGCGAGCATGACCGGGATATCGAAGGCGAGCGCCTCCGGCGCCACGCGGATACCGGCCGGCGACACCAGCGACGACAGCCCGAGCACGCACAGGATATTGAAGATGTTGCTGCCCACCACATTGCCGATGGCGATGTCGCGCTGGCCGCGGATGGACGCCATGACGCTGGTGGCCAGCTCGGGCAGCGAGGTGCCCACCGCCACGATGGTCAGGCCGATGACCAGCTCCGACACCCCCAGGCCGCGCGCCAGCATGACCGCGCCGTCGACCAGCCAGCCGGCGCCGACCACCAGCATGGCCAGGCCGGCAACCACCAGCACCAGGTTGCGCAGCGGCCGGGCACCGGCACCGGCGTCCAGCCCGGCCTCGTCGCGCATGCTGTCGGCCAGCGCCTTGTCGTTGCGCGAC
>NZ_PTQZ01000166.1 GCF_002943415.1 Amnimonas aquatica
GGGGCTTTCCGCCTGGTCGCCGCCGCGCACCGCGACCCGGCCGCCGCCATGGACCGCCTGGTCGCGTCCTATTGCGCCCAGCATTACGCCAGCAAGCCGAACGCCAGCGAAATCACCCGCCAGGTCCGCGTCATTCTCGACGCCATGCTGTCGGCAGATGACCTCGACCACATCCTCGCGCACCCCTGGCTGCGTCTGAACCTGATCACCACCCGCTGCCAGGGCCTGGCCGCCAGCCGCCAGTCCTCCGTGCAGGCCATAGGCTTCGCGCTCGCCTTCATGGGCAACCTGCGCCACCGCGACCGCCTCGCCGGCAGCTTCGAGCGCTGCGTCTTCCACAACCACGCCGAACCCGGCGATGCATTGCGGGCGGATGCCTTCCGCACCCACCACGCCGCGCTCACGCGCGACAACCTCGCCAGCGCCACCCTGGCCAGCGGCACCATCCCGCTGATGATGGAAACCGTGCGCGACATTCCCGCCGGCCCGGCCGGCGCGCACATCGACGGCGGCATGATCGACTACCACATGGACCTCGCCCTGCGCGACGACCAGGACGGCATCCTGTTCATTCCCCACTACGAGCAGCGCGTGGTGCCGGGCTGGTTCGACAAGGGCCTGAAGCGCCGGGCCGCGCGTCACGGCGAACGCATGCTGGTGCTGTCACCGAACCCGGAGCACGTCGCGCGGCTGCCCGGCGGCAAGATCCCCTGCCGCAAGGACTTCAAGCGCTATCACCAGCGCGATGCCGAGCGCCTGCAGGCCTGGCGCGCGGGGCTGGATCTCAGCGAACGCATCGCCGACGAATTCCGCGACGTGGTGGCGAGAGGCACGATCATGTCGCGCCTGCAGCCGCTCTGAGGCCGGCTCGCCGGACACGCGCCACCAGGGCAGGCAGCGCACCCTTCCACCCGGACAGTCAGGGCAATACGCGCTCCATGAACACGACGTCCGGCAACGGGTTGTGGTAGTACGGCGCGATTTCCACGAAGCCGTGGTGCCGGTACAGCGCCAGCGCCGCCGTCAGCGAGCGCAGCGTATCCAGCCGGATGCGCCGGTAGCCAAGCACGCCGGCGCGGGCGATGAAGGCCTCGACCAGCGCCCGGCCGGCACCGCTGCCCTGGTGGCCGGGCTGCACGAACAGGCGCTTCATTTCCGCCACGCCGGGCGCCAGCCGGCGCAGGCCCACCGCGCCGATGCAGTGTCCGTCCAGCCACGCCAGCAGCAGGCTGCCGTCCGGCGGGCCGTACATGACCGGCAGCGTGGCCATTTCACCGGCGAAATCCTGGAAGCCCAGGTCGACACCCAGGAAGTCCGCATACTCGCGGAACAGCTTCCCGCCGTCGGCATACTGCGCAGGGGTCTCCGCGATCTCGACACGCACAGGCATGGGCCGCGCCCTCAGTCATCCTCGCGCAGGAAACGGCTGCGCAGGCACGACAGCAGGCTGCACACCGCCATCACCGTGCACAGCGTCTTGGCGTCATGCCCCTGCAGCGCGCTGACGGTGCCGGCCGCCACCGCGCCGGCCATGCTGCCGATGGTGCCGTACAGCGCCGAGGCGCTGCCGGCCTGCGCCTGGTAGGGCTCCATGGCGAGAATGGTGGCGTTGGGCAGCACGAAGCCGAGGCAGAAGGTGCCGAGGAACAGCGGCGGCAGGATGCCCCACATGCCGCCCCAGCCGGTCCAGGCCATGGTCGCCATCACCAGGCCGGCGGCGGCCTGCAGCAGCAGGCTGGTCTTGAGCAGGCGCAGCGGGCGCACGCGCTGCACCATGCGCCCGTTGAGCTGCGAAGCCAGGATCAGCCAGAACGCGTTGATGCCGAACAGCCAGCCGAAATGCTCGGCCGGAATGCGGTAGTAGGTGATGAAGACGAAGGGCGAGGCCGCGATGAAGGCGTACAGCCCCGCCATGCTCAGGCTGCTGGTGAGCGCGAAGCCGCGGAAGCGGTGCTGGCGCAGCAGGTGGCCGTAGCCCTTGAGCACGCGCGACAGCACCAGCGGCTGGCGCAGCTGCGGCGCCAGCGTTTCCGGCAGGTGGCGGTGCAGCATGAACAGGCAGATGCCGCCATACAGCGCCAGGGTGACAAAGATCGAGTGCCAGCCGAACAGGTTGAGCAGCTGCCCGCCGAGCAGCGGCGCCACCATCGGCGCCACGCCCATGACCAGCATCATGGCCGCGTACATGCGCGCCGCTTCCGGCGTGGCGAAGCTGTCGCGCACGATGGCGCGGGCGATGACGATGCCGGCGCAGGCGCCGAAGGCCTGCAGGAAGCGCAGCGCGATCAGGGCATCGACCGATGACACCAGCGCGCAGCCCAGCGATGCCGCGATGAACAGGCTCAGGCTGGCGTACAGCGGTGACTTGCGGCCGTAGCGGTCGGACAGCGGCCCGTAGAACAGCTGGCCGAGCGAGAACGCGAGGAAGAACGAGGCCAGGGTGAGCTGCAGGCGCGAGGCGTCGGTCTCCAGCACCCGCTCCAGGGTCGGCAGCGCCGGCAGGTACATGTCGATCGACATCGGCGCGAAAGCGGTCAGGCTGCCGAGCAGGAACACCAGCAGCGGCGTGCGCTGCACGGCGGTCATGAAGCATCTCCGGCGGACGCGGACGGCAGGGCCGCGGACGATACCCCGTCTCCGCCACCGTCCGGCGACGGCGCAGCCGCCGCCTCGCCGGCGGCATCGGGCAGCTCGTCGAAAGCGCGGTCGAGCACCGCCTCGCTCAGGCGCTTGCCCGGCTTCACGCCCAGCTCGCGCAGCATCTCGGCCTGGCGCACCAGGCTGCCGCGACCGCTGCTCAGGCGCTTGTGGGCATCGTCATAGGCCTTCTGCGCCTGCTGCAGGCGGCTGCCGACCGTCTCCACCGAATCCACGAAGCCGACGAACTTGTCGTACAGCTCGGCGCCGCGCTTGGCGATGTCCTGCGCGTTGCGGGTCTGCTGCTCCTGGCGCCACAGGTGGGCGACCGTGCGCACCACGAACAGCAGCGTGCCCGGGCTGACCAGCAGCACGTTGCGCTGCCAGGCATCCTGCCAGAGCTGGCCATCCTGGCTGGTGGCGAGCATGAAGGCCGGCTCCACCGGAATGAACATGATCACGAAGTCCAGCGACTTCAGGCCGTAGATATCCTGGTAGCGCTTCTCCGACAGGCCCCGGATATGCGCGCGCACCGAGTCCAGGTGGCGCTTCACCGCCGCCTCGCGGGCGCTGTCGTCCTCGTCGTTGACGTAGTCCAGGTAGGCGGTCAGCGAGACCTTGCTGTCGATGACCAGCTGCCGCCCTTCGGGCAGGTGCACGACCACGTCCGGCTGCGCGCGCGAGCCGTCCTCGCGGGTGTGGCTCTCCTGCACGTCGTACTCGACGCCCTTGCGCAGGCCGGATGCCTCCAGCACGCGCTCCAGCACCAGTTCGCCCCAGTTGCCCTGCGCCTTGTTCTGGCTGGTCAGCGCGCGCGTGAGGTCGGTGGCGCGCTGGTTCAGCTGCTGGTTCAGGCCCATGAGCTGACGCACCTGCTCGGCCAGCGCCGAACGGTCCTTGCTCTCGCTGACATAGGCGGTCTCGACCTTGCCCTGGAACTCCTGCAGACGCGTCTTCAGCGGCTCCAGCAGCTGCCCCAGCGCGGACTGGTTCTGTTCGCTGAAACGCTTCGACTTCTCCTCCAGGATCTCCTGCGCCAGCGCCTGGAACTGGTGCGTGAGCTGGGCGCGGGCATCATTGAGCACGGCCAGCTTCTCGGCGCCCTGACGGCGCTCCGTCTCCAGCCGCTCGGCTGACTGCTGACGCTCGGCGGCAAGATCGCGCGTGAGTCCGGCGACCTGCTCACGAGCCTGGCCCACGCCGGCGCGCAGCGCCGCCAGCTCCGACTCCTGCGCCACCAGCCTTTGCGTCTGGCGTCCGGCTTCGTCGCCAGCAGCCTGGAGACGCTCCTGCAAGCGCGCCAGCTCGGCCTGCGACTCGGCTCTCAGACGAGCTTCGCTGCCGGCGAGATCGGCCTCGGCCTGGCGCAGGCGCGGCGACAGCCGGGCATGGGCGAGCAGGAAGCCGCAGGCCAGCGCCAGCACAACGGCCACGATCAGTACGGGGTAGTCCATGAACA
>NZ_PTQZ01000167.1 GCF_002943415.1 Amnimonas aquatica
CCTCTCCAACGCCGCCCTCGACGTGCCCTGGCCCAAGTCCGAGCGACTGCTGGCGGCGGCGCGCGCGCTGCCGGCGGACGCGCCCGCGGAGGCGCATCTGGCCCTGCTCGCCGACGACACGCCGGCACCTGATGACGCGCTGCCCGACACCGGCGTCGGCCTGGCCATGGAGCGCATGCTGTCACCGGTGTGCATACACTCGCCCGGCTATGGCACCCGCAACTCGACCTGGCTGTGGATGGGCGAGCATGAAATCGTCTGGGAAGAAGCCGACCACAACCGTGGCGAGCGCGTCAGCTTCCGCGTGATCCGGGAGGACTGACGCCGGGCCGCCGGCTGCGGAGCGGACGGTCTGGCCTCGCCTCGCCTGCCGGGGCTGGCGCGTGGCGGCTCAGGTGGCGGTGGCCGCCGCCGCCGTGCTCTTGGGACGGATCAGGTCGATCAGGCCCAGCTCGCTGAGTTCGGCCTCGACCTCGGCACGCACCGTTTCCGGCTTGTCGAAGGCCAGCACGCGGTTCAGCAGCGCTTCGGCGCGCTCCATGGGCACGTGGCAGATGGTCTTGCGCACCTTGAGCAGATTGCTGGCGCTCATCGACAGCATGTCGAAGCCCATGGCCATGAGCAGGATGGCGGTGCCCGGGTCGCCGGCCATTTCGCCGCAGATGCTCACCGTCTTGCCGGCGCGGTGCACCTCGCTGACCACGTAGCGCACGGCGCGCAGCACCGCCGGATGGTACTGCGAGTACAGCCCGGCCACGCGCGCGTTGTTGCGGTCCACGGCCAGCAGGTACTGCGTCAGGTCGTTGGAGCCGATGCTGACGAAGTCGGCGTGCCGGGCCAGGTCGGCGATCTGGATGATGGTCGCCGGCACCTCGATCATGACGCCGATGCGCGGCAGCGTGACCTCGAACTCGTTCTCTTCCTGCAGCTCGGCGACGGCGCGGTGGATCAGCGCCACGGCATCCTCGACCTCGCTCACCGTGGTCACCATGGGCAGCAGGATCTGCAGGTTGTTCAGGCCGGAGGCTGCCTTGAGCATGGCGCGCACCTGCACCATGAAGATTTCCGGGTGGTCCAGGGTGATGCGTATGCCGCGCCAGCCCAGCGCCGGGTTGTCTTCCTCGATCGGGAAATAGGGCAGGTCCTTGTCGCCGCCGATGTCGAGCGTGCGCATGGTCACCGGCCGCGGCGCGAAGGCCTCGAGCTGCTGGCGGTAGATCTGGCGCTGCTCCTCCTCGCCGGGGAAGCGTTCGCGCAGCATGAACGGGATTTCCGAGCGGTACAGGCCCACGCCCTCGGCGCCGCGATCCTTGGCGCGCGCGACATCGGCCATCAGGCCGGTGTTGACGTGCAGCGCCACGCGGCGGCCGTCGGGCGTCATGGCATCGCGCTGCTTGTAGGCGTCGAGGCCGGCGACCAGCTGTTGCTCTTCCTTGATGATGTCCTTGTAGCGCTTGCGCAGCACGCGCGAGGGCTGCACGAAGACGCGGCCGAGGTAGGCGTCGACGATCATTTCGGCGTCGTCGAGCGAAGTTACCGGCAGGTCGCTGACGCCGACCACGGTGGGGATGCCGAGCGCGCGCGCGACGATGGCCATGTGCGAGTTCGCCGCACCGGTGGCGGCGACCACGCCGCTGACGCGGTCCAGCGGTGCTTCCAGCAGCATGGCGGTGGAGATGTCCTCGCCCACCAGGATGCTGTTCTCGGGGAATTCGCGGGTGTCTTCGGTT
The DNA here is from genome assembly GCF_002943415.1 of Amnimonas aquatica. Lineage (GTDB taxonomy): Bacteria > Pseudomonadota > Gammaproteobacteria > Pseudomonadales > Moraxellaceae > Perlucidibaca > Perlucidibaca aquatica_A. The sequence continues at coordinate 1,731 of NZ_PTQZ01000167.1, forward strand.
TCCTGCTGCTGCAGCTGCGAGAGCAGGCGCAGGCCGAGGTCGCGGACATCGGACATGCGCTCGCGCAGGTAGGGGTCGTCCATCAGCGCGAAGTTCTGCATGTGCTCGTCGATGACTTCGCGCAGCGCGCCCTGGGCCCAGTTGCCGGCCTCGATGCGCTCGGCGATCTCGCCGCCGAGGGCGTTGTCGTCGAGCATGCGCAGGTAGACGTCGAACAGTGCGCGCTCCTCGGGCATGAGGCTGTCGGCCATGCGCTCGTCGAGCGCACGCACATCCTCGCGCACCGCTTCCAGGGCCTGCTGCAGCAGCGCCAGTTCGGCGTCCACGTCGTCGACGGAGCGGTCGGGCACCTGGTCGAGGTCGGCCGGCGGGTACAGCACCACGGCGCGGCCGAGGGTGACGCCGGTGGCGCCGGTGGTGCCCTGGTAGATCTGCGTCTGTGCCGTGCGCGAGCCGCGCACCACCTCCAGCTGGCCCAGCACCTTGGCGTGGGCGACGACGCCGGAGAGCTGCGCCGACAGGGTGACCATGAAGGCCACTTCGCCTTCATCGAAGCGCCGGTTCTCGCGCTGCTGCACGACCAGCACGCCGAGCACCTTGCGGCGGTTCATGATGGGCACGCCGAGGAAGGCGTTGTAGCGTTCCTCGCCGGTCTCCGGGAAATAGCGGTAGCGCGGATGCGTGGCGGCATCCTGCAGGTTGATCGGCTCCTCGCGCGAGGCGCAGAGGCCGACCAGGCCCTCGTCGAAGGTCATGCTGACCACGCCGATGGACTCGGGGTTGAAGCCCTCGTTGGCCATGAGCACGAGGCGGTTGCTGCGCTCGTCGAGCAGGTAGACCGAGCAGACCTCGGTGCCGGTGGCCTCGCGCACCGAAGCGACGAGCACGTCCAGCGCCGCCTGGAAGCTGGGCGCGGAGTCGACCTCCTGCACGATGCGGCGGAGGATTTCCAGCATGCTCGGTTCAGTCGTCAGCGGCATTCGTCAGCCAGCCCTCGTGGTCAGCGCCACCGGCAGGCGCGGCAGCAGTTCCTTCAGTGCCTTGCGGTAGACCTCGCGCTTGAACGAGACCACCTGGTCCAGCGGATACCAGTAGCTCACCCAGCGCCAGTGGTCGAACTCAGCCGGCTTCTGCACGTCCAGCCGCACCCGCGATTCGCTGCCGGTCAGCCTGAGCAGGAACCATTTCTGCTTCTGGCCGATGCACACCGGCGGCTTGTCGTTGCGGATGAAGCGGCGCGGCAGCCGGTAGCGCAGCCAGCCGCGGGTCTGCGCCAGGATCTTCACATCCTGGGGCTCCAGGCCGATTTCTTCCTTCAGTTCGCGGTACATGGCCTGCTCGGGCGTCTCGCCGTCGACGATGCCGCCCTGCGGGAACTGCCAGGCATCATGGCCGTAGCGACGCGCCCACAGCACCTGGCCCTGATCGTTGGCCACAATGATGCCGACGTTGGGTCGGAAACCATCCCCGTCTATCACAAGAGATTCCTTGGAAAACATTCAATTATTAATGCATTAGTACCTGACGGGACGGTGACGGGCAAGGTTGCCGGCGGATTTTTTGCAGCGCGGGCGCTATCATGCCCGGCTTGTGGCGGGCACCCTGCCCGCATGTCCCTTGCCGCGCCACTGATGCGCCGCTGATGTGATCGGAGACCGCGATGACCCTGGCCCTGTTCGACCTCGACAACACCCTGCTGGGCGGTGACTCGGACCACGCCTGGGGCGAGTTCCTGTCGCGGCACGGCCATGTCGACGCCGAGGCCTACCGTCTGGCCAACGACCGCTTCTACGCCCAGTACAAGGCCGGCACGCTGGATATCCGCGAGTTCTCCGAGTTCGTGTTCGCGGTGCTGGCGCGCAACGACCGCGCCACGCTGGAGGCCTGGCGCGAGGACTTCCTGGCCGAATGCATCGAGCCCCTGCTGCTGCCGGCGGCGGTCGAGCTGCTGGAACGGCACCGGGCGCAGGGGCACACCCTGGTCATCATCACCGCCACCAACCGATTCGTGACCGAGCGCATCGCCGCGCGCTACGGCGTCGAGCACCTGATCGCCACCGAGCCCGAGCAGGATGCCGACGGCCGCTACACCGGCCGTCTGGCCGGTACCGCCTGTTTCCAGGACGGCAAGATCACCCGCCTGCGCGAGTGGATGACCGGCAACGGCGAATCGCTGGACGGCGCCTGGTTCTATTCCGATTCGCGCAACGACCTGCCGTTGCTGGAGGCGGTGGATAACCCGGTGGCGGTGGATCCGGACCCGGTGCTGGAGGATATCGCCCGCGCCCGCGGCTGGCCGGTCGTCAGCCTGCGTGGCTGAACGGCTGCACCGTT
>NZ_PTQZ01000168.1 GCF_002943415.1 Amnimonas aquatica
TGCCGCCAGCCGCCGGCGCGGCAGGGCCGGCGACGCCGGAGCAGCGCCTGGCGCATCTGCTTTCCGGTGTCATCGATCTCGCCGGCGATGATGCCCGCCTGCGCGCCGTCCGCGTGGCGGACGCGCCGGCGGCCGGGTTCGACGGCCTGCGCAAGGCCTACCCGGTGCGCCGGGAGTTTCCGGCACACCGTGTGCATGGCGAGGCGGGAAAGTTTGCCGACGATCCGTTGCGATCAGTGCTTATCTCGCTCGGTTTCTGCTGTTAGCATTCGCGAAATTTTGATTCGGCGCCGGCCATGGCGAGGTCATGGCGGGGCGCCGGTTGGCGTTGTCCTGTTCCGGAGTGACTGGAATGCTCAATACCTTTGTCATCGGCTACCTGGTGCTGTCGGTCCTGATCGGCCTGCTCGCCACGCTGCGCGTGCACAACACCAGCGACTTCGTGTCGGCCGGCCGCAGCCTGTCGCTGGTCATGGTGACCTCGCTGATGTTTGCCACCTGGTTCGGCTCCGAAGCCATCCTCGGCGCACCGCCGGTGTTCCTCGAGGAGGGCATCGGCGGCATTGTCGCCGATCCCTTCGGCGCCGCTTTCTGCCTGATCTTCGCCGGCTTCTTCTTCGCCCGCGCCCTGTACCGGCGCAACATGCTGACCATCGGCGACTTCTTCCGGCAGAAGTACGGGCGCGAGGCCGAGTTCATTTCCTCCACCGCCATCATGCTGTCCTACCTGGGCTGGGTGTCGGCGCAGATGATCGCCCTCGGCGTGGTGTTCAGCACGCTTACCGGCGGTGCGCTGAGCCAGGACGAGGGCATCCTGATCGGCGCCGCCATCATCATTTTCTACACCATGTTCGGCGGCATGTGGTCGGTGGCGCTGACCAGCTTCGTGCAGATGATCGTCATGGTGGCCTGCCTGGCGGTGATCGCCTGGGTGGTGGTCGGCAAGGCCGGCGGCGTCGAGGCGGTCTATGCCCACGCCGAGGCCGCCGGCAAGCTCGACGGCTTCTGGCCGGAGTGGAACCTGGCTTCCATCCTGGCCTTCGTCGGCGCTTTCGTGACCCTGGCGCTGGGCTCCATTCCGCAGCAGGACGTGTTCCAGCGCATGAACTCGTCGCGCAACGAGAACATCGCCGTCTACGGCGCCGTGCTCGGCGGCGTGCTCTATCTGATCTTCTGCATGCTGCCGCTGTTCCTGACCTATTCGGTGGTGATCATCGATCCGGCGCTGGCCGAGCGCGTCATGGCCCAGGACAGCCAGCAGGTGCTGCCGACGTTCATCCAGCAGGATCTGCCGCTGGTGCTGCAGGTGATCTTCTTCGGCGCGCTGCTGGCGGCCATCATGTCGACGGCTTCGGGCACCTTGCTGGCGCCGTCCACGGTGTTCACCGAGAACCTGCTCAAGCCCTTCCTGGGCAAGCAGAGCGACCGCCAGTTCCTGTGGACGCTGCGGCTTTCCGTGCTGGGGTTCGGCGCCTTCGTGACCTGGTTCGCCATCGCCTCCAACGCGACCATCTTCGGCATGGTCGAGAACGCCTACAAGGTCACCCTGGTGGCGGCTTTCGTGCCGCTGACCGCGGGCATCTACTGGTCGCGCGCCAATCGCGCCGGTGCGCTGACATCCATGGTGGCCGGTCTGGCGGTCTGGATCGCGCTGGAGATCCTGGCGCCCGAGGGCATCTGCCCGCCGCAGCTGGCCGGCCTGGGCGCCGCCATTGTCGGCATGATCGCGGGTTCGCTGCTGTCGCGTCGGGCCAATATCGGTGCACACCACCACGGCAGCTGATGCCGGCGCGCCGGCCGCGGTGCGCTGAATAGTGCGAACAGGCCGGCGTCAGCCGGCCTGTTCGTTTCCGGTCGCCGCGCCGCTGTCGTCCGGCAGCACGGGGTAGGCCGCCTGCCAGCGGTTGAGGATGCCGCAGAACAGCTCGGCGGTGACCTGGGCGTCGTAGAGCGCCGAGTGCGCCTCGCTCTGGTCGAAGGCGATGCCGGCGGCCTGGCAGGCGCGTGCCAGCACGGTCTGGCCGTAGGCCATGCCGGCCAGGGTCACGGTGTCGAACACCGAGAACGGGTGGAAGGGCGACTGGTTCTTCAGGTTCTGGCGCTCGGTCGCGGCATTGACATGCGCAAGGTCGAAGCCGGCGTTGTGACCGACCAGGATGCAGCGCTTGCAGCCGGCTGCCTTCTGGATCTTCTTCAGCTCCGCGAACATGTCGCGCAGGCCGTCGGCCTCGCTCACCGCCAGCCGCAGCGGATGGTTCGGATTGATGCCGTTGAACTTCAGTGCCGCCGGGTCCAGCTCCAGACCGGGCTCCGGCTTCAGGTGCGCGTGCAGGCGCTGCGCCGGCTGCCACATGCCCTGCGCATCCGGCAGCACCACGACAGCGGCGATTTCCAGCAGCGCGTGCTTGCCGGCCTCGAAGCCGGCGGTCTCGACGTCGACCACCACCGGCAGGAAGCCGCGGAAGCGGTCCTTGACCGCCAGCCCGGCGGCCGCGCCCTCGCTCGCGGCGGTCACGCCACGACCTGCCAGGAGATCTTCTCGCCGGCGCGCACCGGCACCACTTCGGTCTGGCCGAACGGGTAGCTGGCGGGCACATCCCAGTCACCCTTCACCAGGGTGATGGTGTCGCTGTTGCGCGGCAGGCGGTAGAAGTCCGGGCCGTGGAAGCTGGCGAAGCCTTCGAGCTTGTCGAGCGCGCCGGCGGCTTCGAAGGCCTCGGCGTAGAGCTCGATGGCGGCGTGTGCGGTGTAGGAACCGGCGCAGCCGCAGGCGCTTTCCTTGGCGCCGCGCGCGTGCGGGGCGCTGTCGGTGCCGAGGAAGAACTTCGGGCTGCCGCTGGTGGCGGCCTCGATCAGGCGCGTCTGGTGGCGGCCGTGCTTGAGAATGGGCAGGCAGTAGAAGTGCGGGCGGATGCCGCCGGCGAGCATGTGGTTGCGGTTGAACAGCAGGTGGTGCGCGGTGATGGTCGCGCCCACGCGGTCCGGCGCGGCCAGCACGAAGTCCACCGCGTCGCCGGTGGTGATGTGCTCGAGCACCACGCGCAGCGTCGAGTGGCGTGCGACCAGCGGCGCCAGCACGGTGTCGAGGAAGACCTTCTCGCGCTCGAAGATGTCGATGTGCCCGTGCGTGACCTCGCCGTGCACCAGCAGCGGCAGGCCGACTTCGGCCATGACCGCCAGCACCTCGTCGACCCGGCTGACATCGGTGACGCCGGACTGCGAGTTGGTGGTGGCGCCGGCCGGGTAGAGCTTGACCGCGTGCACGAAGCCGCCGGCCTTGGCGCGGCGGATGTCATCGGCCGTGGTGCCTTCGGTCAGGTACAGCACCATGAGCGGCTCGAAGGCGCTGCCGGCGGGGCGGGCGGCGAGGATGCGCTCGCGGTAGGCGCCGGCCTGCTCGGGCGTGACCGCCGGCGGCACCAGGTTGGGCATGATGATGGCGCGGCCGAAATAGCGCGCCATGGCCGGTACGGTATGGGCGAGCAGCTCGCCGTCGCGCAGGTGCACATGCCAGTCGTCGGGACGTGTCAGCGTGAGTGTGGTCATGGCCGTTCCGGGGGTCGTCAAATGCGGGAAAGGCGCATAGGCTACCGGATGCGGCGGTCCGGGCAAAGATGGAGACGGCATGTCCAGCGACAAGAATCCCGCCTGGGAGGCGGAGTACGACACGGTCCGCGACCTGCTGTCACAGACCTTCATGCGCCTGCGCTTCCCGCTCCGCCTGGAGCGCGACTTCCGCGCCCGCATGCACCAGCGCGCGGTGAACACCCTGCGCGAGTACTACTGGCTGCTGTACCTGTTCTCCATGGGCACGGTCGCCGCCATCTACCTGCAGTACACCGTGCGCGGCCAGTGGATCGGCGCCATGGAGGACCTGTATCTGCTGCTGGCCATGGGCGGCGGCTGCGCGCTGCTCATGATCGCGCTCACCGTGCTCGGCAAGTTCCCGGCCTGCGACCGCTGGTTCTACGGCTACACCGCCGGCATCGCGGTGCTGCTGCTGATCATCCTGACCATCTTCCCGGCCTTCCTGCGCGACGAGGTGCTGCGCCAGCGCAGCA
>NZ_PTQZ01000169.1 GCF_002943415.1 Amnimonas aquatica
CCACCTGGCCCTTGCGGCGGGCATCCTCGAGCTTTTTCGCGGTCGGTTGCTCGGTCCGTTCCTGACCGTCGTCAGCGGCTGCCATGACCGGTCTCCAGCAAGGTGTTCATGGTGGCGAAGGCGTTGTTGAGCAGCATCTCGACCTGCGGCCGCAGCGCCGGCAGCGTGCGTTCGAGCACGATCAGGCCGACCAGCAGGGTGACCGGGAAACCGACGGCGAAGAGGTTCAGGGTCGGCGAGGAGCGACTGATCACGCCCATGGCCAGCTGCACCACCATCAGCGCCATGGCGGCCGGAATGGCGATGCCGACCGCGTGCCGCAGCATGGTGCCGAGCGCCCCGGTGGCGAGCTGCAGCGACTCCGGGCTGACCCAGGCGGAGCCGGCCGGCCATACCCGGAAGCTCTCGCCGACCAGCTGGATATAGGCCAGGTGGCCATTCATGGCCAGGAACAGCAGCATGGTCATGATCGAGAAGAACTGGCCCAGCACCGCCACCGAGATGNAGCACGGCCTCGAACACCAGCTGCAGCAGGAAGCCCAGCAGCAGGCCGAGCACGATCTCGTTGGCGGTCAGCAGCACGCCCTGCATGCCCAGCGGCTCGAAGCCTTCGACCGGGGTCTGCCAGGGCATCAGCAGCAGCGCCAGCACCAGCGACATCATCAGGCGGACCTGGGGCGGAATGGAGCGGCTGCCGAACAGCGGCGCCACCGACAGGGCCGCGGCGATGCGCACGAACGGCAGCCACCAGGCGGTGAGCCAGGCGGCCAGCTGCGCATCGGAGAAGACCATGGCCGCGCTCCCGCTCAGTTCCCGAGACCGGGAATCATCTGGAACAGGTTGCGGGTGTAGTCGACCAGCAGGCCGAGCATCCAGTGCGCGGTCAGGCCGAGGGCGATGATCAGCACGATGAGCTTGGGAATGAAGCTCAGCGTCATGTCCTGGATCTGGGTGGCGGCCTGGAACACGCCGATCAGGACACCGGCGATCAGCGCCGAGATCAGCAGCGGCGCGCCCAGCAGGATGGTCACGATGAGCGCCTGGCGGCCCAGCTCGATCACGGTATCCGGGGTCATCTCGGGACTCCTCTCTGCGCGGTCCGGGTCAGCCGGCCTGGCCGGTGACGAAACTGGCGGCCAGCGAACCCATGAGCAGGGACCAGCCGTCGACCAGCACGAACAACATGATCTTGAAGGGCAGCGAGATCATCATGGGCGAGAGCATCATCATGCCCATGGCCATGAGCACGCTGGCCACCACCAGATCGATGATCACGAACGGAATGAAGAGCAGGAAACCGATCTGGAACGCGGTCTTCAGTTCGCTGGTCAGGAACGAGGCCGCGAGCACGGTGAACGGCACTTCGTCCGGCGTGGCGTAGGGGCCGCTGCGGGCGATGCCGGCGAACATGGCGATGTCGTCTTCGCGGGTCTGCGCCAGCATGAAGTCGCGCATGGGCGCGGCGGCCTTCTCCAGCGCCGGCCCGAAAGTCAGGGTGTCGTTCATGTAGGGCACCACAGCCTCGGCATAGACCCGCTCCAGCACCGGCGACATCACGAACAGGGTCAGGAACAGCGCGGCGCTGAGCAGGATCTGGTTGGACGGTGTCTGGCCGGTACCCAGCGCCTGGCGCAGCAGCGCCAGCACGATGATGATGCGCGTGAACGCGGTCATGCCGAGCAGCATGGCCGGCAGCAGCGTCAGCATGGTCATGATCGCGAGGATCTGGATCGGCACGCTGTAGTCCTGGCCGCCGCTGGCGTTGCGCGCGGTCGACAGCAGCGGCAGCCCCTGGGTCTCGGCCCAGGCCGACACCGGCGTCACCAGCAGTGCCAGCAGCATCAGCGCGCCGCCCCGGCGCAGGACGGCATTCATGACTTGCGCTCCGCCAGCAGGCGCTTGATCAGGTCGGCGAAGGGCGCGCCCGGTGTCGCCAGCGGTGCGCCCTCCCCGCCCTGCGGCGCCGGTCCCTGCCAGCTGTGCAGCGGCCGGATGCCCTGCGGCGTGCAGCCGAGCAGGATGTTCTCGTCGCCGACACGGATCAGCACCACGCGCTCCTTGAGGCCGAGCTGCAGCTGCGCCATCGGCCGGATCACGCCCGGCGCGGCCTGCTGCACGTTCTGGAAGCGGCGCAGCAGCCAGGCGGTGCCGAGCAGCAGCCCGACCACGATGGCCAGGCCGAAGAGCACCGAGAACACGCTGCCGGCCGACAGCGGCGCCACCTGCACCGGGCCCGCCGCGCGCACGCCGGCGCTCGCCAGCAGGGTCGCGGCGGCCAGCATGGCCGGACTGATCACACGAAGCGCATGGGTCATGGCGGCAGGCCTCAGCGCAGGCGGCGAAGCCGCTCTTCCTGACTGACCACTTCGGTCAGCATGATGCCGAACTTGTCGCGCACCACCACGATCTCGCCGCGCGCCACCAGCGTGCCGTTGACCAGCACGTCCAGCGGTTCGCCGGCCATGCGGTCGAGCTCGATGATGGCGCCCTGGCTGAGCTTGAGCAGGTCGTTGATGCTCATGCGGGCACGGCCGACCTCGATCGACACGGTGACATTCACATCCAGGATCATGTCGAGGTTGAGGCTGCCGGCCGTGCCGGCCTGCGCCGGCTGCCCCTGCAGTTCCTTCAGGTCCGCCGGGCGGGTTTCCGCCTGTGCTTCGTCCCGGTTCTCTTCAAGCATGGTCTTCACCCTTCAGAAACGACGTGACGGCGAGCCGGACTGGCCGCCGATCCTGACCGCCAGCTGTCCCTCGTGGGCGCCGAAGGTGCCGTGCAGCAGCTCCAGGTCCTCGATCAGCACGGCGACCGACTGGGGCGAGTCGATCGGAATGACATCGCCCACTTTCAACCGCGACACGCGCGACAGCGGCATGCTGACGCGCCCCAGGCTGGCCACCACCTCGAGGGTGCTGGCCTCGACACCCAGGCGCAGACGCTCGCGCCAGATGCCGTCATGTTCATGGCGGGCACCGCCGGCGCGGCCCTGGCCGCCGAGGCGGTCGCGCACCGGTTCGATCGCCGACCACGGCGTGAGCAGCCAGATCGCCGATTCGGCGCCCGGCAGCTGCACCGAGAAACGCGCGGCCAGCAGGGTTTCGCGCTGATCCAGGCTGTCGACGAAACGCAGGTCGCTGTGACGCTCCAGCAGCTGCGGCGACAGCTCCACCACGCTGTGCCAGCCCTGCGCCAGATCGGGCAGCAGGGCCTTGCCGAGCTGCTGCATGAAACGGCTCTCGGAAGGCGAGAACTCGCTGCTGCGGCGCCGGGCACCGCCGCCCTGGCCGCCGAAGAAATGATTGACGAGGCCGAACACCAGGTCGGCCTCGAACACCAGGAACATGGGGCCGGCCAGCGGCGGCGCGCTGATCACGCTGATGTCCGACGGCGTCGGCAGCATGCGCTGCAGCTCGCCGAACTTCATCACCGCGACGCGCTCGGCGCGCACGGCCTGCAACTCGGGGATGAGCTGGCGCAGGCGCAGCTTGATGGCCTCGGCGAACTGCGCGTGCACCAGCGACAGCGCCGGAATCAGGCGCTGCACGGCATAGTCCTGGCCAGCGAAGTCGTAGCGGTCGCCTGCGGACTGGCCGGCGTCCGCCGGCTTGCTCATCAGGGCATCGAATTCGGCGGGATCGAGAATGTCGTTCATGTACCGGATCTCCTGATCACTGGACCACGAACTTGCTGAAGTAGACCGCTTCGACGCCGCCGCGGCCGGTCTCTTCGGCGAGCACCTTGTTGAGCAGATCCAGCGTGTTCTTCTGCAGCGCCTGGCGGCCTTCCGGCAGATGCACCTGCTCGCTGTCGAGCGCGCTGTAGAGCATGGTCAGCTCGCCCTTGAGGCGCGGCATGAGCTTCTCGACATTGGCGATGACGATGGCATCGCGAGACATGAGGTCGACCTGCACCTGCAGGAAACGGTAGCGGGCGCCGTCACGGATGTTGACCACGAAGGCCGGGTCGATGGTCAGGTAGAGCGGGTCCTTGGCCACCTTCGGCGCCGGGGCGCTGACGGCCGCCGGCGTGGCGCCGCC
>NZ_PTQZ01000017.1 GCF_002943415.1 Amnimonas aquatica
GCCACGCCGAGGCGCTGGATGCCATCACCCGCTATCTGGGCCTGGGCAGCTACCTGGACTGGGACGAGGCGGCGCGGCAGAAATTCCTGCTCGACGAGCTGGCCAATCCGCGTCCGCTGCTGCCGCTGTCGGCGCTGGCGCCGGAGGCCGAGGCCGGCTTCAGCGACGAGGTGCGCGAGGTGCTGGCGACCTTCCGCATGCTGGCCACGCAGCCGGCCGAGGCGCTCGGCGCCTATGTCATCTCCATGGCGCACGAGCCCAGCGATGTGCTGGCGGTGCTGCTGCTGCAGCGCAAGGCCGAGGTGCCGCGGCCCATGCGCGTGGTGCCGCTGTTCGAGACCTTCGATGACCTGGCTCACGCGCCCGGCTGCCTGGACGCGCTGCTGTCGCTGCCGGGCTACCGCGAGCACATCGGCAACCGCCAGGAAATCATGATCGGCTACTCCGACTCGGCCAAGGATGCCGGCTTCCTGTCGGCGGCCTGGGCGCAGTACCGCGCGCAGGAGGGCCTGACCGCGGTGGCGGCGCGGCATGGCGTCAGCCTGGTGCTGTTCCATGGCCGTGGCGGTACCGTCAGCCGCGGTGGCGCGCCGACGCGCCAGGCGCTGCGCTCGCAGCCGCCGGGCTCGGTGCATGGCGCCCTGCGCGTCACCGAGCAGGGTGAAATGATCCGCATGAAGTTCGGCCTGCCCGAGGTGGCGCGCCGGCATCTCGAGCGCTACCTCGCCGCCACCCTGGAGGCCACGCTGGTGCCGCCGCCGGCACCGGCCGAGGCCTGGCGCACGCTCATGGACCGCTTCAGCGAGGTCTCCATGGCGGCCTACCGGCAGCAGATCCGCGGCCACCAGGCGTTCATCGACTACCTGCGCACGGTCACCCCCGAGCTCGAACTGCAGATGCTGCCGCTGGGCTCGCGCCCGGCGCGGCGTCGCGCCGGCGGCGGGGTGGAGACGCTGCGCGCGATTCCGTGGGTGTTCGCCTGGACGCAGATCCGCCTCATGCTGCCGGCCTGGCTGGGCGTGCTGGAGGCCTTCGAGACCCTGCCGGAGGACAGCCGCGCGGCCACGCTGCGCGACATGGCGGCGGACTGGCCGTTCTTCGCCGGCCTGCTCGACATGCTGGAGATGGTCATGGCCAAGTCCGACCCGGCCATCGCCAGTCATTACGAGCACACGCTGACCGGGCGCGACGACCTGCGTGCCCTGGGCGGACAGCTGCGCGGCAGCCGCGAGCGCCTGGTGGCGGTGCTGGCGCAGCTCAACAGCGGTCCCGAATGGTCGGCGCGCAATCCCATCCTGGCGCAGTCCATCCGCCTGCGCACGCCCTACCTGCTGCCGCTGCATCTGTTGCAGGCCGAACTCATGCGCCGCCGGCGCGCCGAGCTCGCCAGCCGTCCGGACAGCGATGCCCCGACGCCCTATGATCACGCGCTCATGGTGACCATGACCGGCATCGCCGCCGGGCTGCGCAACACCGGCTGAGCCCGCCACCGGACGGCCCTGCGGCCGGTCCGTGGCGGCGCAGCAGGGCGGTTTCCGGTCGTGCCCGCCTTCCCGGGCGGCCGACCTGCACGCCCGTTCAAATTCACGGGAATGTCATGAATTCTTCACGGACGAGAAATCGCCCCTGAAGACACTGCTCGCATGAAAACAACCATGACGAGCAGCACCATGTCCCTGAATGCCACCAGCCTCCCGACCGCCGCTGCCGATGTGCACGTCGCGCCGGCCGCCACCGGTGCCAGCCAGGACGGCACCCTGCCCATGCGCCGCAAGCCGGTGCTGGAAGCCCGTTTCGCGCTCGATGCGCCCATGGTCGCGGCGGCCCAGCGCCTGCGCGCCGATATCTTCGGCAGCGAGTACGGTGTCCGCTTCGACGGCCCGGAAGGCCTGGACGTCGACCGCTACGACGCCTTCTGCCTGCACGTGAACGTCTACGACACCGCCAACGACCTGCTGATCGCCACCACCCGCGTGTTGTCGCAGGAGCAGGCCCGGCTCGCCGGCGGCTTCTACTCGGCGCAGGAGTTCGACCTCTCGGCGCTGGAGATGCTGCCCGGCCGCATCCTCGAGATCGGCCGCACCTGCGTGCACCCGGACTACCGTTCCGGCGGCGCCATCACCGTGCTCTGGTCCTTCCTCGCCGACTACCTGACCCAGGAAGGCTTCAGCCACCTGATCGGCTGCGCCAGCATCAGCCTGGCCGATGGCGGCACCACGCTGGCCAGTGTCATGCCGACGCTGCGCGAGAAGCACTTCGTGACCAACGAGCTGCGCGTCAGCCCGGCCCGGCAGATCGTGCTGTCGTCGGAAGGCACCGGTGCCGTCAGCGTGCCGCCGCTGCTCAAGGCCTACCTGCGCATGGGCTGCAAGATCGGCGGCGAGGCCTGCTGGGATCCCGAGTTCAATTGCGCCGATGTTTTCATCGTGCTGGATGTGCAAGCGATGGCGGGGCGTTATGCTCAGCGGTTCCTGAGGACCGCCTGAGCTGAGGGCCTGTGGCCAGAACAAGAACGCCGCGAACGCGCAACGAGCATCCCCCCGTGATCCACGCCCCCGCCATGAGCCTGCGTCTGCTGCTGCGCCTGCTGCAGGTCGCCGGCCATCTGCTGCTGGGCTTCGTGCTGGCCTTTGTCTGCGGCCTGTTCTTCTTCCGCCATGTGGTCTGGCACCGGCCCGTCATCGCCTGGTGGCTGCGCCGGCTGGCGTCCATCCTCAACCTCGAGGTCGAGGTGCAGGGCGAGCCGGTGGCCGCGCCCGCGCTCTGGGTCAGCAATCACGTGTCGTGGATGGACATCCCCGTGCTCGGCGGCGTGCGCGCGATCAACTTCCTCTCCAAGGCCGAGGTCGCGCGCTGGCCGCTGGTCGGTCGCCTGGCGCAGGCGGCCGGCACGCTGTTCATCCAGCGAGGCTCGGGCGATTCGGAACAGGTGCGCGCAGCCATGGCCGATGCCCTGCGCGGCGGCCGGAACGTGCTGTTCTTCCCGGAAGGCACGACCACTGACGGTCACAATGTCCGGCGCTTCTTTCCCAAGCTGTTCCAGGCCGCGATCGATGCCGGCTGCCCGGTGCAGCCCATGGTGATCTGCTACCGCGACGGCGCCGGCCTGCATCCGGTGGCGCCGTTCATCGGCGAGGACGCGCTGGCACCGCATCTGCTGCACATCCTCAACGGCGAGCGCATCCGGGTCTCGGTCCGCTTCCTCGCTCCCGAGCCGGCAGCCGGCGCCGATGCCCGCGCGCTGGCGCTGCACTGCGAAGAGCAGATGCGCCATGCCCTGCTCGACCTCCATGGCGGCAGCGAGCCACCCAACCGCCTCAGTCTCGAGGGCCTGCACCGGCAGGCGGGCTGAGCCTGTCCTGCACGGCGGCCTGTTGCTTCTGACACATCATGTTGTCTGATTGTTGACGGGCGGGCGCCGCTGCTCTAGCCTCCGGGGCTCATGCATCAAGCCGCAGCCAGCCTGACCCCGGAGTCCTGTCATGACCGCAAGCAACCTGCTCACCCGCCCGCTGACGCTGCCCAACGGCGGCACGCTGCCGAACCGGCTGGCCAAGTCCGCCCTCAGCGAGACCCTGGGCACCATGGACAACCGCGTCACGCCGCAGCTGGTCCGGCTCTACGAGCGCTGGGCCGAGGGCGGTACCGGGCTGCTGATCACCGGCAACATCATGGTCGACCGCCGTTACCTGGGCGAACCGGGCAATGTCGTCGTGGAGGACGAGCGCGACCTCGCCCTGCTGCAGGCCTGGGCGCATGGCGTGTCGCGCCGCGGTGCCGTGCTGTGGGCGCAGATCAATCACCCCGGCAAACAGTCGCCGCGCGGCCTCAACCGCGAGAACATCTCGCCGTCGGCCATCCCGTTCAAGCAGGACATGCAGGCCTTCTTCGCCACCCCGCGCGAGATGACCGAAGCCGAGATCAACGAGGTCATCGGGCGCTTCGCCAGCACCGCCGGCGTGCTCAAGAAGGCCGGTTTCGGCGGCGTGCAGATCCACGGCGCGCACGGCTACCTGGTCAGCCAGTTCCTGTCGCCGCGCCACAATGTCCGCGAGGACGGCTGGGGCGGCACGGCCGAGAACCGCCGCCGCTTCGTGCTCGAGGTCTACGCCGCCATGCGTGCCGAGGTCGGCCCGGACTTCCCCATCGGCATCAAGCTGAACTCGGCGGACTTCCAGCGCGGCGGTTTCACCGAGGAGGAGTCGCTGGCGGTGATCCAGGCCCTGGCCGCCGCCGGCATCGACCTGATCGAGGTGTCCGGCGGCACCTACGAGGCGCCGGCCATGGCCGGCGTGAAGGCCTCCACGCGCGAGCGCGAGGCCTACTTCCTGGAGTTCGCGGAGAAGGTCCGCCAGACCGTGAACGTGCCGCTGATGGTCACCGGCGGTTTCCGCAGCCAGGCCGCCATGCAGTCGGCGCTGGCCTCCGGTTCGCTCGACCTGGTCGGCCTCGGCCGCCCGCTGGCGATCGAGCCGGATGCCCCGCAGCGCCTGCTGGCCGGCGAGGAGACGCGCTACCGGGTCAAGCCGATCACCACCGGCATCGGCATGGTCGACCGCATGGCGCTGATGGAGGTGGCCTGGTACACCCGTCAGCTGCACCGCATGGGCCGTGGCAAGTCGCCCAAGCCCGACGAGTCGCCGCTGTGGTCGCTGGCTGCGACCGTGGTCGCCAACCTGCGCGGCGCGCAGAAGACGCGGCGCCTGCGCGCTTCCTGAGCGGTCTCCGGCCATCCGCGTGGTGGCCGTGCCGCGTGGCCCGGGCGAGGGAGTTGCCCCGCCCGGGAGCCGTGTTTATAGTGCTCGCCCTTCGCCGCGCCAGTGGTGAAATTGGTAGACACGCCGGATTTAGGTTCCGGTGCCGCAAGGCGTGAAGGTTCAAGTCCTTTCTGGCGCACCATCTTCCCGTATTCCCTCCGCATCCGGCATCTCGCCATCCGCTCCGCTCGGATCCGTCATCCGTGCAGCCCGCAGCAGGTCGCGCTCGTAGTAGGCGCTGGCCAGGGTGTGCAGTTCCTGATTGATCTGCTCGCGCAGGTCGGCGAGGCTGAGGCCGGAAAGGTCCAGGCGTTGCACGCCGAATTCGGCCAGGTCGGGTGACTGGCGGGCGGTCTGCTTGAGCAGGGTGGCGAGCCGGATCCAGGGCGAGGCGTCTTCGCGGAAGGGAATGCGCAGCCGGCGCAGGCCGTTCGTCAGCCGATCATCGGACAGGATGTCGAAATAGCGTGGCAGCACCTGCGCCGTGAGCCCGTCCAGGCGCTGCCAGATCAGCCGCTTCTCGTTGTCGCTGTAGCGATTCCAGTTGATCACTTCGTGCAGGTAGCGGCGGCAGCCCCGGCACACGGTGTCGCCGAAGGTGGTGGAGCAGATGCCGACACAGGGCGTGGGAACAGCACGAAACAGCATGACGGGACCGGGGGCGACGACAGGGGACGACAGACCATAGCAAAAAACGCGGCCGGCAACCTCGTGTCCCGGTTGTGGATTTTGCCCGCTGTCCTTTGACACTGCGGGAATAGTCTGACAAAAAGTGCGCCATCATTTTCCCGGATCGCGCTGGAGCTCCCCTGTGGATACCTACCTGATGTTCAAGCACCCGCACATGCTGGCGGCGGCCCTTTTCGTCCTGCTCTTCCTGCTGCGCGGGTGGTTGCTGTTCACGCAGGCGCCCGCGCTGCAGGCCAGGCTGCTGCGCATCCTGCCGCATGTGCTGGCCACCGTGCTGCTGCTGACCGGGCTGGGCATGGTGCATGCGCTGGGCATCTTTCCGGTCTGGGCCGGCGTCAAGCTGGCCACGCTGGTGCTGGTGATGGTCTGCAGCGCCATGACGTTCCAGCGCGCGGCCGGGCGCCGGGCGCAACTGGCCTGGTTCCTGGCCGGACTGGCGGGGCTGGTGTTCATCGTCGCCGTGGCCGTGCGCAAGCAGTTGCCCGGGCTGCTGGGCTAATTTCGGCGCCGCAGGTAAACTGGCAACGGCCGGCAACGTCTTTCGGCCTTGGAAGGGTCCGGCGGAGCCGGTCCGGATATTCAGGAGATTCATCATGCGTATTCTCGTCGCTGCCACGATCGCTGGCGCACTGGTTGTCACTGGCTGCACCACCAACCCGTACACGGGTGAAAGCCAGGTTTCGAAGGGTGCCTATGGCGCTGCCATCGGTGCCGCCCTGGGCTGCGGCGTCGCCGCTGCCACCACCAAGAAGGGCAAGCGCGATGACCGCTGCCTGCAGGGCGCAGCCATCGGCGGCGTCGCCGGCGGCGGTGTCGGTGTCTACATGGACACCCAGGAAAAGAAGCTGCGTGACCGTCTGGCCGGTGTCGGCGTCGGTGTCCAGCGCGACAAGTCCACCGGTGCCATCAACCTGGTGATGCCGGGCAACATCACCTTCGCCACCGCGCAGTCGTCGGTCCGCGCCGACTTCTACCCGGTGCTCGATGCCGTTGCCGATGTGCTCAAGGAGTACAAGGACACCACCATCACCGTCAGCGGCCACACCGACAATGTCGGCGCCGACGCCTACAACCAGAAGCTGTCGCAGGACCGTGCCGGTTCCGTCTCCAGCTACCTGGTCAGCCGTGGCGTTGCCGCCGCGCGCGTGTCCTCGGTGGGCTACGGCAAGTCCTACCCGATCGCCTCGAACAACGACGAAGCCGGCCGTTCGCAGAACCGTCGCGTCGAAGTGCGCATCAACCCGCCCCAGCAGTAAGCCGGCGGCACAGGAAGAACGCGCCCAAGGGCGCGTTTTTTCTGTCACCTGTTCGTGGTATCCGTAATCAGGGCCAGCGGCGTTGTGTCCTGTTCAGCCCTCGCGTGCCAGGGCGTGAGCGGAATGAACCGGGACTTGCGGAGACGGAGCATGCAGTACAAGTGGATAGGCGTCTGCCTGATGGTGCTGGCGGGTCTGGCGAAGGCTCAGCTGACCATCGAGATCACCCAGACGCTGGACAGCGCGCGACCGATCGCCGTGCTGCCGTTCACCGGGCAGCAGGTCGACGAGAACATCGGCGCCATCATCCGCTCCAACCTCAGCCATTCCGACTACTTCAAGGCGCTGCAGCCGCCCGAAGGTACCGATGCCAGGGTCAGCCAGGACGAGGGCTGGACCACGTCCGCCGACCTGCTGGTCCGCGGCAGCGCGGAGAAGCTGGCGGACGGCCGCCTGCGCTTCCACTACACGCTGCTGGAGCGGGGCAGCGGCGACGTGCTGCTGGATGACGCGCTGGTGGCGGGCACCGGCCGCTGGCGCGATGTCGCGCACTACATCAGCGACCGCATCTACGAGAAGATGACCGGCGAGCGCGGCTTCTTCACCACGCACCTGCTCTACGTCAACGAGTACACCCGCAACGGCCGCATCCGCTACCGGCTGGGCATTTCCGACATGGACGGCAAGCGCCATGTCACCGCGCTGGATTCGGCCGAGCCCATCCTGGCGCCGAGCTGGTCGCCGGATTCGCGCCGCATCTCCTATGTCTCCTTCGAGTCCGGCAAGCCGGCGGTCTACATCCAGGAGCTGGCCACGCGCAAGCGCACGCTGCTGACCGACTTCGCCGGCCTGAACAGCGCGCCGAGCTGGTCGCCGGACGGCGAGCGCATGGCGCTGACGCTCTCGCGCGACGGCAACCCGGAGATCTATGTCATCGACATCGCCACGCGCGAGCTGACCCGGGTCACCAACCATCCGGCCATCGATACCGAGCCGCGCTGGACCGCCGACGGCAAGGCGCTGATCTTCACCTCCGACCGTGGCGGCGGCCCGCAGATCTACCGTGTCACGCTGGCCACCGGCGAGACCCGGCGTCTGACCTTCAACGGCCGCTTCAACGCGCGCGCCGACCTCAGCCCCAACGGCCGCTACCTGGCCATGGTCAACGAGAATGGCGACGGCCAGTACCGCATCGCCATCCAGGATCTGACCAACGGGGTCGTCAACCGCCTCACCCGCAGTCCGCTGGACGCCTCGCCGAGCTTCGCGCCCAACGGCCGCATGCTGGTCTACGCGACCTCGCGCAAGGGCAGCGGCGTGCTCGCGATCATGTCGCTGGATGGCGCTTTCCGCCTCACGCTGCCGCCGGTGGAAGGGCAGATCCGCGAGCCGGTGTGGTCTCCGTATCTGCGCTGATGCGCAGGCCCGCAGACCTGTTGTATTGTCAGCGCGGTATGGTGCCGATCGCTGTTCACGTGTTTCCAGTTTCCTGACAGGAGTTTCATTGTGATGATCAAGAAGACGGCAGCCCTCGCTGCCATGGGTGTGCTGGCCGTGTCCGTGACCGGCTGCTCGCTGTTCAACAAGCCGAAGAGTGTCCAGACCGCGCCCGAGTACAGCTCGGACACGCTGCCGCCGGTGCTGGCGGTGGGTCCGACGGCGGTCGAGGCCGGCAAGCGCAAGCTCTGCAGCGAAGCCGAGCTGACCCGCCTGTTCGCCACGGTCGATCCGAAGCTGGCCGATCTGCTGCGTTCGCGGACCTACTTCTTCGCCACCGATGCCAGCGAACTGGCGCCCAGCGCTGTCGCCAGCCTGGATGCCCACGCCACGCTGCTGGGCAAGAGCAGCGCCTACCGCGTGCAGCTCTCCGGCCACACCGACGAGCGCGGCACGCACGACTACAACCTGGCCCTCGGCGAGCGCCGCGCCAATGCGGTCGCGCGCTACCTGGTCAGCCACGGCGTGGCCAGCGAGCAGCTGGCGGTGGTGAGCTACGGCAAGGAAAAGCCGGTGGCGCAGGGTCACGACGAGTCGGCCTGGTCCAAGAACCGCCGTGTCGAGGTCGAGTACGTGGATTGCAAGCCGGCCAAGTAAGCGGGTGAGAAGAGGGGGCAGGGCAGGAAGCCCCCTCTTCGTCCCGGAATGCTGTCAGCACAGAGGCCCTGAAGGGGCGGAAAACGGAGCGCTTTCTCAGCGTGTTTTCCGCCCCTTCAGGGCCTCTGTGCTGGCGACCTGCGGATCGGCGCGCTCAGTCCTGCATGCGATAGATCGCCGGCAGCTGGTTCCCGGCGCTGTAGTGCACGCCGAGGTCGCGCAGGATGCCGTCGCCGATGCTGAAAATGAAACCGTGCACCGAGACATCCTGCCCCTGGCGCCAGGCGTTCTGGATGATGGTGGTGTGGCAGACGTTGGATACCTGCTCGATCACGTTCAGCTCGCACATCAGGTCCGTGCGCTGCTGCGCGTTCAGCCCCGCGAACTTGTCCTCGTGAATGCGGTAGATGTCCTTGATGTGGCGCAGCCAGTTGTCGATCAGGCCGAACTCCTGGTGCTCCAGCGCCGCCTTGACGCCGCCGCAGCCGTAGTGGCCGGTGACCAGGATGTGCTTCACCTTCAGCACTTCCACGGCGTACTGCAGCACCGACAGGCAGTTCATGTCGGTGTGGATGACCAGGTTGGCCACGTTGCGGTGCACGAAGACCTCGCCGGGCAGCAGGCCCATGATCTCGTTGGCCGGCACGCGGCTGTCGGCGCAGCCGATCCAGAGGAATTCCGGGGTCTGCTGATGCTTCAGCTTTTCGAAGAAATGCGGGTCGCCGGCCTTGACCGACTCGGCCCACTGGCGGTTGTTGCGGAACAGATCATCCAGCACGATGGTCTCCTGCCTGTCTGCGGCGAGTATGCCACAGCCTTTGTCCGGGCTTGCAGTCGCGAGCACCCGCGGGGCTGGCCTTGGCCGCGACTTTTGTCGATCATGGCCCGATACCTCGTCACCGGAGTTTCCGACTCATGGCGCAAGCCCGCATGAACTGGTCGCAGCTGCTGTCGGCCCGCCGTTTCAAGATCAAGCACGGCGAGGTGCTGCCGACCAGGGCCGGAGCCAGCGAAGATGGCGTGGCCGGCCTGCGTTCGGAGTTCCACATCGACCACGACCGCGTGGTGTTCTCCTCGGCCTTCCGCCGTCTCGGCCGCAAGACCCAGGTACATCCGCTGGCCCAGCACGATCACACGCACAACCGCCTGACCCACAGCGTCGAGGTGGCCAGCGTCGGGCGCAGCCTGGGCAACCGTGTCGGCGCAATGCTGTCCGGCGGCGGGCATCTGCCGGCCGAGGGCACGCCGTTCGATATCGGCAGCATCGTGCAGGTGGCCTGCCTGGCGCACGATCTGGGCAATCCGCCGTTCGGCCACACCGGCGAGTACGCCATGCGCGACTGGTTCCGCGAGCCCGCGCACCTGCACCTGCTCGACGGCCTGGGCGAGGCCGAGCGCCACGATATCCAGACCTACGAGGGCAATGCCCACAGCCTGCGCCTGCTCAGCACGCTGGAGATGTACACGGGCGAGGGCGGCATGCGCATGACCGCAGCCACGCTGGGCGCGTCGGTGAAATACCCGTGGACGGCGCAGACCTTCCCGGCGCGGGGAAAGTTCAACATCTACCAGGCCGAGCTGTCGTACTACCGCCAGGTGGCGGCCGAGCTGGGCCTGATCGAGCGCGGTGCCGAGCACTGGGCGCGGCACCCGCTGTCCTACCTCATGGAGGCCGCGGACGACATCTGCTACGCCATCGTCGATCTGGAGGACGCGGTGGAGATCGGCATCCTCGACCTGCGCGAGCTGGAGGAGCTGCTGGCACCCATCGTCGATCCCGACAAGGTCTGGCAGATCCGCGAGCCCCGGCAGTACGCGGCTGCCCTGCGCGGCACCATGGTCGGGCGCTGCGTGAAGGACCTGGCCGATGTCTTCATGCGCCACCACGATGCCCTCATGGCCGGGGAGTTCCCGCTCAAGGACCTGATCGCCGGTGCCAGCGGCGATGTGCGGGAAACCCTGGACCAGGCCAAGCAGCTGGCGCGCGACAAGGTTTACCGGCACCGCAGCAAGGTGGTCACCGAGGTCGCGGCCTATCCCTGCCTGGGCGTGCTGCTCGATGCCCTGGTGCCCAATGTCCGCGCCTTCTGCCTGCACGGGCCCGATGCGCTCAGCCATCGCCAGCAGACCCAGCTGGCCCTGCTCGAGCGGCCGTTGGCGCCGGGCATGAGCCTGTATGACGGCTATCTGCGCGTGCTCGACGAAGTCGGCGGCATGACCGACAACCACGCCGCCCGGCTGGCACGGGAAATCTCCGGTATTGGCCTGATCTGACCCCCTGCGGCGGCTTGCGCCGACCGGATACAGTGCTATGCTCTGCGGCCGTGACCGATTGGTCGCTTTTTGCCGTCTCCCGTTTTCGGCGTTTGCCGCGGATCCCGTTCGGGCCGCTCTATTCGAGGAAAAGCTCATGCAGTTGCAGGACAAGATTGCCGTTGTCACCGGCGGTGCTTCCGGTCTCGGTCTGGCCACGGCCAAGGCCTATCTGGCTCGTGGTGCCAAGGTCGCCATTTTCGATCTCAATGCCGAAGTCGGCCAGGCCACGGCCACCGAGCTGGGCGCCAATGCCGCCTTCTTCAAGGTCAATGTGGCCGACGAGGCTTCGGTGCAGTCGGCCCTGGCCGATGTCGTGGCCAAGTGGGGCGGCGTGCACGTGGCGGTCAATTGCGCCGGCATCGGCAGTGCGCAGCGCACCGTGGGCAAGAACGGCCCGCATTCGCTGGACGTGTTCAACAAAGTCATTGCCGTGAACCTGGTCGGCACTTTCAACGTCACCCGCCTGGCGGCGGCTGAAATGGCGAAGAACGAGCCGAACGCCGACGGCGAGCGCGGCGTGATCATCAACACGGCATCGGTGGCGGCCTTCGACGGCCAGATCGGCCAGGTCGCCTATTCGGCTTCCAAGGGCGCTGTGGTCGGCATGACCCTGCCGCTGGCACGCGACCTCGCGTCCATCGGCGTGCGCGTGAACACCATCGCCCCGGGCATCTTCAACACCCCGCTGCTGCAGTCCTCGCCGGACAGCGTGAAGCTGCCGCTGATCGAGATGACGCAGTTCCCGAAGCGCCTGGGTCACCCGGACGAGTACGGCCAGTTTGCCGTGCAGATCGTCGAGAACGCCTTCCTCAATGGCGAAACCATCCGCCTGGATGGCGCTATCCGCATGGCGCCGCGCTGACCGGCAGATGATCCGCGCTCCAGTCCCGGAGCGCCCGGATCTCGGCCAGCACCGATCCGGCGACCGCAGCAGCAGGCGGCATCGCCGGGTCCTCGCCCCGCGTGCGCAGGGCATCCTCCAGACTTTCCCGCAGGGCCGGCACGCCGCAGTAGCGGCAGGCGCCCAGCAGCCGGTGTGCTTCCTGCCACCAGGCGCGAGCCTCCTCCGCCGTGTCCGCCTGCGCCAGTGCCGCGAGGCTGCGCGGCAGGTCGGCGATCAGTGTCCGCAGCAGCTCCTCGGCCAGATCGGCCTTGTCGCCGGCCAGGCGCCGGGCTTCATCCCAGTCCACCACCGCAGGTCGCACGCTGACGAAGCGTGTCCACTGCTGCAGGATGTGCAGCAGCTGCGACTCCTGCAGCGGCTTGCCGACGTAGTCGTCGATGCCGCTGCGCAGCCAGAACTCGCGCTCCGAACTGAGCGCGTGGGCGGTCAGCGCGATGATGGGCACGCGCTGGCCGCGTGATTCGCCGGCGCGGATGGCCTGCGCCGCTTCCAGTCCGTTCATGCCCGGCATCTGGATATCCATGAACACCAGATCGTAGAGCTCGCGGGTGGCCAGGCTGACGGCCTCCAGCCCGTTGTCGGCGGTGTCCGCGGCGATGCCCAGTTCCTGCAGCCAGGTCCTGAGCAGCTTGAGATTGGCCGGGTGGTCATCGACCACCAGCACGCGCAGCGGCGGATCCAGTCGTGCCAGCTGGCGGCAGTCGGGCAGGCTGTGCGTGCGCCGGGCCGGCTGCAGGGCCCGGAACGGGTCGAGGCGAGCGTTCCAGCGCACGGTGAAGGTCGAGCCCAGGCCGGGGCGGCTGTCGACACTGATCGAGCCACCCATCAGCTGCACCAGCTGGCGGGTGATGGTCAGGCCCAGACCGGTGCCGCCGAAACGGCGCGATGTCGAGCTGTCGGCCTGCTGGAAGGCATCGAACAGGCCGTCGAGCTGGCGTGGCTGGATGCCGATGCCGGTATCGCGCACGGACAGCTCCAGCATCGCCTCGGTGCCGTTCAGGGAGACCAGGCGCAGGCCGGCGCGCACGTCGCCGCGCGGGGTGAACTTGATGGCGTTGTTGATCAGGTTGGTCATGATCTGGCGCAGCCGCAGCGGGTCGCCGAGCACGCTGCCCGGCACTTCGTCGCCGACCTCGCCGTGCAGCGTCAGGGGCTTGTCGCCGGTCAGCGGCGCCAGCATGTCGATGGTGTCGGACAGCAGGTCGCGCAGGGCCACCGGGGTTTCGTCGAGGACCAGCCTGCCGGCCTCGATCTTGGACAGGTCGAGCAGGTCGTTGAGGATGGCCAGCAGGTGCTCGGCGGCATGCACCAGCGATGACACGTGATCTTGCTGGCGGGCTGACAGCGGCGTTTTCTCCAGCAGGCGGGCGAAGCCGATCAGGCTGCTCAGCGGCGTGCGGATCTCGTGGCTGATGTTGGCGAGGAATTCGGACTTGAGCTGGTTGCTGGCCACGGCCTCGCGCCGGGCCGCGTGCAGGTCGATGTTCTGCCGCTCGATGGCATCCAGGGTTTCGCGCAGTTCTTCCTCGGCGCGCTCGCTGCTGTTGCGCATGTCGTCGAAGGCGTTCTGCCAGCGCGTCATGCCCTGCTCGATCTGGTCGACGAAGTCCGGCCAGATCTGGCGGGCCGCGGGCGGCAGCCGCGGCAGCTGTCCCGGCGGCAGGTTGTGCAGGGCCTGGGCAAGCTGTCCCAGCGGCTTCAGGGTGCGGCGGAGCTGGATGCGCACCAGCGCGACCAGGATCAGCAGACTGACCAGGACCAGCACGCCGCGCTCCATCAGCGCCTGATAGAACGCCAGCTTCTGCGGTTGCCGCGAGGCGGTGAGCACCAGCCAGCGGGCATCGGGCAGGGCGGAGATCCAGTGCGTGGCGTCGTCGGCATCACGCCGGATGATGCGGCCGGCGGCGGCCTCCGTGCGCGACAGGGTCCGCACCGCCGGCATGGGCTGGCTGCCGG
>NZ_PTQZ01000170.1 GCF_002943415.1 Amnimonas aquatica
CGCGGACATGAGCAATGCCATCTATGCCAGCAGCAGCGCCGAGTGCGCGGATGCGCTAGCCAATTCGAGCAGTCCGTATCCTGCGCTGAACAAGGATTTCTGCGTTCCGGGGGCGACCGGGCCGACACCGGCCATGAACGTGCCAGCCAGCCTGCGCGTGGTGACGCCTGATGGCGCCCATGACATCCCGTTTGTCATCGCGCTCGGGCCGGTGCCGTATCCGGCCACCCTGAACGATGCCTATGTCAGGGCGGCGGAGATCTTCGCCTCCGGTGCGCGCCTGATCGTGCGCGAGGTGAGCGGCAGCGCGAATCCGAATGACAACGGCAGGCTCGCATTCTCCGTGCTTCCCGCCCCCGGACAGCTGCCCATCCCGCCGACCTGGCGCCATGTGCTCGACAGTCTGGAGGGCTTTGCCAGTGGCGGTTGACTAGCCTTTCAGCTCGTGCGCCTGCACCGCATAGCCGAGCCGGCGGTATTCCCGCCAGTGATCGCGGGCCTGTTCCCGCTCGGCATCGGTGCCGGCGACGATCTCGATCACGCGCTGGAAGCGCTCGAAGCCGGCGGGAATGCCGGCGCCGAGGTTGATCAGGATGTCGCGGCTGTCGCCCGGCAGGCTGTCCTCCCAGCCGATGCGCACCGGCGGCGGCGGCGTGGGTCCGTCGCCGACCAGGTGGTGGGGAATGAAAGACTCGGCGCGGAAGGACCACAGCAGCTCGTCCACTGCTTCGGCCTCGGCGCGGCCGCCGGCCTGCACCAGGACCTTGCGGTTCTGCTGCCAGGCCTTGTCGACCAGCCGGCAGGCCGTGTTCAGGCGGGCCGACAGCGGGGCGTCAGCGGCCAGCACGTAGAAGGTGATCTCCACGCTGTCTGCCTCAGGCCGCCGCGCGGGCGCGCAGGAACTCCAGCAGCAGCGGCACCGGACGGCCGGTGGAGCCCTTCTGGGCGCCGCTCAGCCAGGCCGTGCCGGCGATGTCCAGGTGCGCCCACGGATAGGCCTTGGTGAAGCGCGCCAGGTAGCAGGCCGCGGTGATCGAGCCCGCGGTCGGCCCGCCGATGTTGGCGATGTCGGCGAACGGCGAGTCCAGCAGCTCCTGGTAGTCGTCCCAGACCGGCAGGCGCCAGGCGCGGTCGTCCACGCGCTGGCCGGCGGCCAGCAGCTCCTCGGCGATGTCGTCGCTCGGGGTGAACAGGCCGGAGGCGACCTTGCCCAGCGCCACCACGCAGGCGCCGGTGAGGGTGGCGATGTCCACCACCACGGCCGGCTTGAAGCGCTCGACATAGGTCAGCGCGTCGCACAGCACCAGGCGACCTTCGGCGTCGGTATTGAGGATCTCCACGGTCTGGCCGGACAGGGTCTTGACGATGTCGCCCGGACGCGTGGCGGTGCCCGAGGGCATGTTCTCGGCACAGGCGATGACACCGATCACGTTCAGCTTCAGCTTGGCCAGCTTGATGGCGGCCATGACACCGAGCACCGAGGCGGCGCCGCACATGTCGAACTTCATTTCGTCCATGCCGGCGCCCGGCTTCAGGCTGATGCCGCCGGTGTCGAAGGTGATGCCCTTGCCGACCAGCACCACCGGGGCGTCCTTGGCCTTGCCGCCCTGGTAGTTCAGGGTCACCAGCTGGGCTTCGTGCTGCGAACCGGCGGACACCGACAGCAGGCAGTGCATGCCGAGCTTGCGCAGCGCCTCTTCGCCCATGACGTCGACCTTGACCGTGCCATCTTCCCCGATCGCCTTCGCCATTTCGGCGAGATAGCCCGGATAGGCGATGTTGCCCGGCTGGTTGCCGAGGTCGCGGGCGAAGCTCTGGCCGGCGGCGATGCACTGGCCCCAGAGCAGGGCATCCTTCGCGGCCTTCAGGCCGGCCCTGTCGGCGACGGCGATGGTCAGCTTCTCCAGCAGGTCGCCGCTGGCCGGCTTGCGGGACTTGTATTCGTCGAAGCGGTAGACCGCTTCCTGGGCGAAGCGGGCGTGGTCGCTGACGCGCTCTGCGGCATCGCGGCCGGCGACCGGCAGTTCGGCCAGTGTCGACAGCGCCTTGCCGATCTTGCCGGGCAGGGCCTTCACGGCGGCCACGACCAGCTTGTGCCAGGTCTGCAGGCCGATTTCGGCGGCGTCGCCGGCACCGACCACCAGCACCAGCTGCGCCTTGATGCCGGGCAGGGCGTACAGCGGCAGGGTCTGGCCCGGTTTGCCGTCGAAGCCGGCGCCGGCCAGCGCGCGGGAAAGCGCGCCTTCGCTGGCGGCGTCGAGCGCGGCGGCGCCGGGGGCCAGGGTCTTGCCCTGTACGGCCACGATCAGGGCGGGGTGCTTGTCTTGTGCCAGTGCTGCGGGTGCGACGACTGCGGTTGCCAGATCCATGCCTTGCCTCGGTTGTCAGCGGCTCGTCGCCTGGCGCGTGTCAGACAGACAGCGTGTGGCAGACAAAGCCGGGTGGATGTTTGATAATCTGCGGCTAGTTTACTGGTCATCCGGCCTTTTGCCATCGCGGGATCCCGATCTGTTTCGTTCCGTGCCTGAGTCGTGGCATGTGTGGCGGGCTCCCGGCTAGAAACCTTAGGGGCGCAAGCGTTGATCATCCGTCGTTACATCGGCTCCCAGGTCCTGTTCACGACCCTGGCGGTCGCGGGCCTGCTGACCGTCATCCTGATGAGCGGCCGCCTGATCCAGTTCTTCGACAATGCCGCCAGCGGCAAGATCGCGGTCAATCTGGTCACCGTGGTGCTGTGGTACCGCCTGCCGGGCTTCCTGGAGCTGATCCTGCCGCTGGGCCTGTTCATGGGCCTGCTGCTGGTGCTGGGCCGTCTCTATCTCGACAACGAAATGGCGGTGCTGTCGGCGGCCGGCATCGGCCCGGGCCAGCATATCCGCTGGCTGACGCCGACAGTGGCGCTGATCACGGTCATGACCGCGGGACTGGCGGTGTGGTGGACACCCTATGGCTATGCCGAGGCCGACCGCATTTCCGCCGAGCAGAAGGAGCGCTCGGCCTTCGATCTCATCCAGCCCGGCCGCTTCCAGCGCGTCGGTGACCGCATGCTCTACGCCGACCTCAGCGATGACCGCACGCTGCTGCGCGACGTGCTGATCCTCGAGTCGGCCAAGGACAAGGATGGCCGCGGCGAACGCCAGATCATCCTGCAGGCCGACGAGGGGCTGCGCGTGACCGACCCGCGCCTGGGCGGCGCGGCCATCGAGCTGCGCAACGGCGAGCGCTGGGAGGTGCGGCCGGGCGAAGCCGACTTCCAGCGCGTGCGCTTCGACAGCTACCGCATGCGCATGCCGCAGGCGGATGCCGGCGAGCGCGAGGTCAGCACCATCAAGGCGGTACCGACGCCGGAGCTGCGCGCGCGCGCGGCCGGCGAGCCCAAGGCCGCGGCCGAGTGGGGTTGGCGCTGGTCGGTGATCTGCCTGGTGCCGGTGGTGTCGCTGCTGGCGCTGCCGCTGTCACGGGTCAACCCGCGCCAGGGGCGCTACCTCAAGCTGCTGCCGGCCATCGTGCTCTACATCAGCTATGTCGTGCTGCTGGTGGCGGTGAAGAACGGGGTGGAGAAGTCCGAGCTGTCCGACTACGCCTTCTGGGGCGTGCACCTGATCTATCTCTCGCTGGGGCTGTTCCTGCTCTACGGGCGTCCGTTCCGGAGGGCGAGGGCATGACCCGGCTGTCGCGACACGTCAGCGTGACGGTGCTGGCGGCCATGCTCATGGTCCAGCTGCTGCTGCTCGGGCTCGATCTGGTGTTCTCGTTCATCGGCGAGCTCGACAACGTCAAGGGCAACTACGGCGCCTGGCAGGCTTTCCAGCACGTGGTGCTGATCCTGCCCAGCCATGTCTACGAAATCCTGCCCATGTCGGCGCTGATCGGCGCCCTGGTGGGCCTGGGCACGCTGGCTTCCAGCTCCGAGCTGACGGTCATGCGTGCCGCCGGCGTCAGCACCCTGCGCATCGTCTGGTGGGTGCTGCGCGGCGCGCTGCTGGTCATCGTGCTCGGCCTCGGGCTGGGCGA
>NZ_PTQZ01000171.1 GCF_002943415.1 Amnimonas aquatica
TGCCAGAAATCTCCAGTTTTCGGCGCTACGGTTTTTCGGGGGGAGGTCACCAAACTCTCGGTGGACATAGCAACCGCAAGATGACTGAGCGCTACATTCGACTTCGGCGCTCATTGATTGCCTCCGGCCCAAACCATCGGGCTGGCACTTCAAGTAATATCGACACAACAAAAAAGCCTTGATCACTGCTTGGAGCATCAATGAAAACTCGCTATGAACGTTGCGTCGAATACGAGTGTGCCCAGGAACTGTTCAACCAGCTAAGGGCAGCTCGCTCTGCGTGGATGCACGCTGAGGAGCAGAAGCCCAATCCCTCTGCCGTTCAAATTGAGACTTGGCATCAAGAAGCTGCAGCCCTTTATCAGGAACAGAGCACCTTGGATGCCAGCGATGATGAAGCTGTTGCTGCAGCCATTCTCAAGTGCCGTTCAGCGCTGCAAGACATTCGAGAAAACGCGCTCTGATCAAGCATCAGAGCGCATAAGTATTAGACAGTCTAAAGACACAACGAATTGACAAACAAAGAAATCAATAACTTAGATCACACCCCGATGATGGCGCAGTACCTGCGCATCAAGGCCGAGCACCCGCACGAGCTGGTGTTCTACCGCATGGGCGACTTCTACGAACTGTTCTACGACGACGCCAAGAAGGCCTCGCGCCTGCTCGACATCACCCTGACCCAGCGCGGCAAGTCGGCCGGCGAGCCCATCGCCATGGCCGGCATTCCCTACCACGCCGCCGAGAACTACATCGCGCGGCTGATCCGCCAGGGCGAGTCGGTAGTGATCTGCGAGCAGGTCGGCGAGCCGGGCGCGCAGAAGGGCCCCATGGAGCGCCAGGTCGCACGCGTGGTGACGCCGGGCACGGTCAGCGACGAGGCCTTCCTGGAGGAGCGCCGCGACACCCTGCTCGCCGCCATCTGCCTGCTGCGCGGGAGCTGGGGCCTGGCCACGCTGAACATGGCCGCCGGCCGCCTGCAGGTACAGGAGCTGGCCAGCGAGGACCTGCTCACCGCCGAGCTGGCGCGGCTGGCGCCCGCCGAGCTGCTGTTTCCGGAAGATGCGCCCTGGCGCGACCTGCTCGCCGAGCAGCGCGGCCTGCGCCCGCGCATGCCCTGGCACTTCGAGCCGGAGAGCGCGCGCCGCCTGCTCTGTCAGCAGTTCGACGTGCACGACCTCAAGGGCTACGGCTGCGATGACCTGACCGCCGCAGTCACCGCCGCCGGCGCCCTGCTCGGCTACGCCCGCGAGACCCAGCGCTCGGCGCTGCCGCACCTGCGCGGCATCAGCGTGGAGAACGCGCGCGACACCCTGCAGATGGACCCGGCCACGCGCCGCAACCTGGAGCTGACGCAGAACCTGCAGGGCGAGACCCAGGCCACGCTGGCGGCGGTGCTCGACCAGACCCGCTCGCCCATGGGCAGCCGCCTGCTGCGGCGCTGGCTGCACCAGCCGATCCGCGACCGCCAGGTGCTGCGCGCGCGCCAGCAGGCCATTGCCGAGCTGCTCGGCGAGCAGGCCTGGGACGAGCTCGGTGACTGGCTCGGCGGCATGGGCGACGGCGAGCGCATTCTCGCCCGCGTGGCGCTGCGCACCGCGCGCCCGCGCGACCTCGCCCGCCTGCGCGACCTGCTCGGCCTGATGCCGGCGCTGAACGGCTGGCTGCTGCCGCGCCAGGCCCTGCGCCTGCGCGAGCTGGTCGGCGCCATTCGCCCGTTCCCGGCACTGGCCGAGACCCTGCGCCGCGCCATTGTCGAAGCGCCGCCGGTGGTGCTGCGCGACGGCGGCGTGATCGCCGAGGGCTACGATGCCGAGCTCGACGAGCTGCGCGGCATCAGCAGCAATGCCGGCGACTACCTGCTGCAGCTGGAGGCGCAGGAGCGCGAGCGCACCGGCATTCCCGGCCTGAAGATCGGCTACAACCGCGTCAGCGGCTACTACTTCGAACTCAGCCGCAGCCAGGCCGAGCAGGCGCCGGCGCATTTCATCCGCCGCCAGACGCTGAAGAACGCCGAGCGCTACATCACGCCCGAGCTCAAGGCCTTCGAGGACAAGGCGTTGTCGGCCTCGGCGCGCGCGCTGGCGCGCGAGAAGCTGATCTACGAGCAGATCCTCGACATCGTGCTCGATGACCTGGCGCCGCTGCAGGCGCTGTGCGAGGCGCTGGCCGAGCTGGACACGCTGGCCTGCCTGGCCGAGCGCAGCGACACCCTGAACTGGGTCTGCCCGACCCTGAGCGATGACAGCGGCCTGCACATCCGCGACGGTCGCCACCCGGTGGTCGAGCGCATGATCAGCCAGCCCTTCACCGCCAACGACCTCGACCTGGCGCCGGAGCGGCGCATGCTGGTCATCACCGGTCCGAACATGGGCGGTAAATCGACCTACATGCGCCAGACCGCGCTGATCACCCTGCTCGCCCACATCGGCAGCCACGTGCCGGCGCGCGAGGCGGTGATCGGCCCGGTGGACCGCATCTTCACCCGCATCGGCTCCTCCGACGACCTCGCCTCCGGCCGCTCGACCTTCATGGTGGAAATGACCGAGGCCGCCAACATCCTGCACAACGCCACGGCCGACAGCCTGGTGATCATGGACGAGATCGGCCGCGGCACCAGCACCTTCGACGGCCTGTCCCTGGCGTGGGCGGCGGCCGAGTACCTGGCGGTGGAGAAGCGCGCGCTGACCCTGTTCGCCACCCACTACTTCGAACTCACGGCGCTGCCGGAACAGCTGGAAGGCGTGGCCAACGTGCACCTGTCGGCGGCCGAGCACGAGGGCCGCGTGGTCTTCCTGCACAGCGTCAAGGACGGCCCGGCGAGCCAGAGCTACGGCCTCGCGGTGGCCCAGCTCGCCGGCATTCCGCAGGCGGTGATCAGCGCCGCGCGGCACAAGCTGCAGCAGCTCGAACAGCAGAGCGTGAGCGTGGCCGGCGGCGCGCCGGTGCTGGCCGCCGTGGCGCCGGCCATCGAGCCCGCGAGCCCCGGTACGGCGGAAGATGCCCCGCGCGGCCGCGCGCGCGCCACGCGCCAGCCCGAGCCGGGGCCTCAGCCCGACCTGTTCGCCACCCGCTACCCCAGCGAGATCGAGCTGCAGCTGCGCGATGTCGACCCTGACAACCTGACGCCGCGCCAGGCCCACGAGCTGCTGTACGCCCTGAAGAAGCTGCTCTGAGCGGGGCCCGGCGTTATCAGCCCTGCTGATAAGCATCAGCAGGGGTCTTCAATTGCCAGACTATGTCTGCGGGATTAGAATACGCACCGTTTTTGCCACGGGCATTTGGGACTTTCACATCATGGCATTCGTCGTTACCGAAAACTGCATCAAGTGCAAATACCAGGACTGCGTTGAAGTCTGCCCGGTGGACTGTTTCTATGAAGGCCCGAACTTCCTGGTCATCCATCCGGACGAGTGCATCGACTGCGCGCTGTGCGAACCGGAATGCCCGGCCGGCGCCATCTTCTCGGAAGACGAGGTGCCCGCCGACCAGAAGGAATTCATCAAGCTGAACGCCGAGCTGGCGGAAGTCTGGCCGAACATCACCGAAATCGGCGAACAGCCGGCCGACCGCAAGGAATGGGACGGAGTGAAGGGCAAGCTGCAGTATCTGGAGCGCTGAGCCGCGTCCGGAGCGACCGGAACCGGCGCCGCGAAAGCGCCGGAACGGAAAAAAGAAAAGGGGCCGATCGGCCCCTTTTTCATGGCTGTCACAATCCATTGTGACAACCGCATCCCTGTTCCCTTCCCTGAGACCGGCATATCCTTGCCGTTCCTGCTCCGCCCATCCTCCCTGCGGAATCGCGGCATCCTGCCGCCCGTCGTCCTGACAGGGCCGACTTTGAGGGCGAGGGAATTCCGGCACAACCCCCCCAAACTGGGGAGGGTGCCCGCGCGGCCAGACAAATGCCTTGCAGAACATGCAGATAGGAATCAGGCGCAACAGCGCTGCCGGCGCGGCAACACCGTTTTCAGAAAATGCCGACAGCCTTTGTAGGCAAAGACCTACACGC
>NZ_PTQZ01000172.1 GCF_002943415.1 Amnimonas aquatica
TCCATGCTTTCCACAGCGGTGCAGCGGTCGGGAGTGAGGGAGCATGCTTGAGCGTCTGAAACCGCTCTGGGAGCAACGGCGAGGCTCGCCGGCCGCGGTCGCCGTGCTGGTGCTGGCGGCCATCGTGCTGGCCTGGCAGCTCGGCCGCCTGGTCTGGCTGCTCTGGAGCGGCCCGGCGATTTCCCTCGCCGCTCCGCCGGCGCGTCCCGCTCCGGCCCAGGTGGGCACCGATGCCCCGCGCATCGGCAAGCTCTTCGGTGAGAGCGGCGAAGCGCCCCAGGCACANGCGCCTGGATCGCATCGAAACCGATCACGTCGTGCTGACCCGTGGCGGCCGCGAGGAGATCCTGCGCTTCGACACGCCGGCCTCTGCCGGCGCCACGCCGCCGGCTGCCGCCACCGACGGTGCCGCAGGCGCGCGCAGCGCGCTCGACATGGCGGCCCAGCGTTTCGCCAATTCGCCGCTGGTGGCGCTGCGCCAGATGGGCCTGCGCCGTACCTCGCAGGGCTACATCGTCAGCATCACCGCGCCCAAGGACATGATGCAGCGCTACGGCCTGCAGCCTGGCGACCGGGTTGTCAGCATCAACGGACAGCCGGTCGGCAAGGACCTGGAAGCGGACCAGCAGATCATCGGACAGCTGCAGCAAGGCGGGAACGCGCGCGTGGAAGTGCAGCGCGGCGCCCAGACCATCACTTTGGAACAGAAACTCTGACCCTCATGAACATGCATACCTTGAAGCCGCTCGCGCTCAGCCTGATGCTCCTCGCCAGCCAGCCGGCGCTGGCCGAGAAGACCTGGAAGATCAATCTCAAGGACGCCGACATTTCCGCGTTGGTCAACGAGATGGCGGAGATCACCGGCCGCAACTTCGTCGTTGATCCGCGCGTGAAGGGCACGGTGACGGTCATCTCCAGCCGCGCCATGTCGGCCAGCGAGCTCTACGAGCTGTTCCAGAGCGTGCTCGGCATCAACGGTTTCGCGGCGGTGAGCAGCGGCCAGGTGGTGAAGATCCTGCCCGACACCAACGCCCGCCAGTCGGGTGTGCGCGTTGACCTGGGCGGAAACGCCAGCGGCGAGCAGCTGGTGACGCGCGTGATCGTGCTGCAGCAGGCCAGTGCCAACGAGCTGCTGGCGGCCCTGCGTCCCATGATGCCGCAGTTCGCGCACATGGCGGCGGTGCCGGGTGCCAACGCACTGGTCATCTCCGACCGCGCCAGCAACGCCGACGCCATGGAGGCGATCATCCGCGAGCTGGACAGCGGCGAGAAAGACGATGCCATCGAGATCATTCCGGTGCGCAACGGCAAGGCTGCCGACCTCGTCAACATCCTCGAGACCATGGAGTCCGGCGCGCCGGTCGCCGCTGGTGCCGGTGCTGCGGGTCGTACCGGCAAGGTGCGCATTGTCGTCGACGAACGTTCCAACCGTCTGCTGGTGCGCGGCGACCGCGCCCTGCGCGACCGCGTCCGCGCGGTGATCCGCAACCTCGACGACGCCTCCGAGTTCAGTGATGACCAGGTGCGCGTGTTCCGCCTCAAGTACGCCAGCGCCCGCCAGGTCGCGGAAGTGCTCAAGGGCGTGCTGGCCACCGGCGATGCCAAGGTCAGCTCCAGCACCTCGTCGATGACGGCCAATGTGTCGAGCAGCAGCTCCGGCACGACCACGGACGGTTCCGGCATCAGTTCCAGCTCGCCGCGCCAGACCGGCACGACCACCATCACCGTGGGTTCGGCCAGCCTGATCGCCGACGAGAGCCAGAATGCCCTGATCGTGCGTGCCCGCCCGGGCCAGATCCGCCAGGTCGAGGCCATCCTCGGCGACCTCGACGTGCGTCGCGCCCAGGTGCTGATCCAGGCCGCGATCGTGGAAGTGTCCGGTGACAACGCTGCCCAGCTCGGCGTGCAGTGGGCTTCCGGCGACGCTTCCAGCGGTGTTGGCATCATCAACTTCAGCAATGCCGGCGCCAGCCTGGTCGATCTCGCCACGGCGGCCGTGAGCGGTGACTACAGCAGTGCCAACATCGGACAGGGCGCGGCCATCGGCATTGGCAGTTCGCGCAAGGACTCCGATGGCAACCGTTCGTTCCACGGCGCGCTGATCCAGGCCCTGAATGCCGTCACCGATGCGAACCTGCTGTCCACGCCGAGCATCATGACCCTGGACAACCAGGAGGCGAAGATCGTGGTGGGCCAGAACGTGCCGTTCATCACCGGCTCGACCACGACCACCGGCTCCGGCACCACCAACCCGTTCACCACCATCGAGCGCCAGGACGTGGGCATCACGCTCAAGGTCACGCCCACGCTCAGCGACGGCGGCACCGTGCGTCTCGACGTCGAGCAGGAAGTCTCCTCGGTGGTGCCGACCTCCGACTCCATCCGCTCGTCCGACCTGATCACCAACAAGCGCTCGATCAAGACCACCATCCTTGCCGATGACGGTCAGACCATCGTGCTTGGTGGCCTGGTGCAGGATGACGTGAAGAAGTCGGTCAGCAAGGTGCCGCTGCTGGGCGATATTCCCGGCCTCGGCGTGCTGTTCCGTGCCACCAGCGACTCGCGCGTGAAGCGCAACCTGCTGGTCTTCCTGCAGCCGACCATCGTGCGCAGCAGCGAAGCCGCTGTCAGCCTGACCCAGCGCCAGTACGAATCGGTGCGTCGTGTCGACCTCGGTGTCGACTCCCAGGGCCGCCTGACCCGCCTGCCGCCGAACATCCAGGATATCTACCAGGGCGGTGCCCAGCGTGATGTCCGCCAGCAGGCGCCGACGCCGGCGCTCCAGCCGGTGCCGCCGCAGCCGGCTCCCGAGCCGGTGCCTGCGCCGGTCTTGCCTGCCGCGGCGGCGGTGCCGCAGGGCGGGACGATCATCGAAGAGCCGCGCGTGTACGCTGCCGACCCGGTGGCCGAACCCATTCGCCCGGAGCCGCTGCCCGTGGTGCCGCAGCGGACAGCGCCGGCGCAGCCTGCGCAGACCTACACGCCGCCGGTGATAATGCCGGCCGAGGGCGCGCGCCCGTTCAGCCCGGCCTTGCCTGATCCGGGATTGCCGTACGGCAGCCGTTACACTCCGCCGGTCGTGGAGTCCCCGGTGGCGCCGGCAGTGCCCGCGCCGGTGGTGCCTGCCGCACCGGCGCCGACCGTGGTGCCGGTGCGTGCTCCCGAGCCTGTCGCTCCGGTAGCGACCGGTGACGAGGGTAGTACGGCGGGCAAGCGCATGATCCGCACCAAGAGCGGCAACGTGTATTACGTCAACGACGTCGCGGAGCCGTCACCGGCTCCCTGATGCCTCCAGAACCTGCGTCAGCAGCGGCTTCACGGCCAGCCGGCTGCCGAGCTGGCGCAGGTTCCAGTAGTGCCCGCCAAGGGCACGGTTCACCATCACGATTTCCGGCACCGGCTGGAAGGCGCGCCACTGCGGCAGGGCCTTGCGGCTGAGCTTGAGCACGCGCTCGGCCAGCGGAAGGCTGGCGAAGTCCGTGGCGGAGTCCGCGATGGTGTCGCCGGCCAGCTTCAGCCAGGGCTGGTAGAAGTCCGCCGGCAGTATGGCCGTGTGCCCGGTGTTGCGGGCTCCCAGGCGTATCAGCCAGTTCTCCAGGTCGCCGGCATTGCCGGCCATGGCGGCGCGGGTCAGTTGCGCGTAGGCCTGCGCCGTGGCGGCGGAAATGCGCTTGCTGCAGCCGAAGTCATAGATCACCAGAGAGCCGTCCGGCCGGGCGGCGAAATTGCCCGGATGCGGATCGCAGTGGATGTGCCGCAGCTGGTAGAGCTGCGCGCCCATGGTGCGGAACAGCAGCTCTCCGAGCCGGTCGCGCAGGGCGGCATCGTAGCGCGCGTCGAGACTGCCCAGCGGATCGCCGGGCTCATGGGCCAGGGTCAGCACGTGCCGGCCGCTCAGGGCCGGGAGCACTTCGGGAATGATCACGCGCGGGTCGCCGGCGTGGAAGGCGCGGAACTCCGCCAGGGTGGCGGCCTCGTGGCGGTAGTCCAGCT
>NZ_PTQZ01000173.1 GCF_002943415.1 Amnimonas aquatica
AGTGGTGATGTGCAGTGGAAATCGGCGAAAAACCCTTCTTTCAGGCGCGCCCAGAGCGTAGCGGGCAGCACGGCGCCGGCGACCGGGAAGGTGATGTCCACGAAGCTGGTCACGTTGTTGCGCAGCAGGTCTCGGTAGATCTCCAGGCGGCGGGGTTCGATGTCGGCCGGCGCGGGGGTCGTTCCCGGGTGGCGCAGCCAGGCGGTGAACTGGCGCTGCTGCTGCCGGAAGTCAGGTGCCGACGGCATGGCGAACGGCTCCGGCGTGGCTGTCGTGGCCGGCGGCCTCATGCTGGATGCGCCGGATGGTGTCGACCTCGCCCAGCAGTTCGGGCAGCGGCGGCAGGTTGAAGTCGCGCTCCAGCAGGGTCGGCAGCACGCCGAACTCGCGGTAGGCCAGGCGCAGCAGGTCCCAGACCTCCGGGCAGACATCGTCTCCGTGGGTGTCTATGCGCAGGTCGCCGGCTTCGACGTAATGCCCGGCGACGTGCAGGTAGCGTATGCGTTCGCCGGGCAGGGCGCGCAGGTAGCCGGCGGCGTCGAAGCCGTGGTTGATGCTGTTGACGTAGACATTGTTGATGTCCAGCAGCAGGTCGCAGTCGGCGCGCAGCAGCACTTCGCGCACGAAGTCGGCTTCCTGCATCTCGGCGCCGGGCGCGGCGTAGGTGGACACGTTCTCCAGCACCAGTCGCCGGCCGAGGATGTCCTGGGCCTGGCGCACGCGGGCCGCGACATGGCCGACCGCCGCCTCGGTCATGGGAATGGGCAGCAGGTCGTAGAGATGGCCGTCGTCGCCGGTGTAGCTCAGGTGCTCGGAATAGAGCCGGATGTCGTGCGTGTCGAGGAAGTCGCGCACGCGCGCCAGGAGGCCGGTGTCCAGCGGGGCTGGTCCGCCGATGGACAGCGACAGGCCATGGCAGGCGAATGGAAAGCGTTCGGTCAGCATGCGCAGGTCGCGCGCGTAGCGACCGCCGAGGCCCAGCCAGTTCTCCGGCGCGATCTCGAGGAAATCGGGGGGCGTGGCAGCCTGCCCGGCCGTCAGCGCAGCCATGAAGCTGCGCCTCAGGCCGAGGCCGGCGCCACTGACGGGAGCGTGGTTCACGCCACCTTTCCCTGTCGGAGACGGCTTACTTCTTGCCGCCGCACTTGGCTTCGCCGCACTTGCCCTCGGCCGATTTCTTTTCCGCGCCGCACTTGCCCTCGGCATTCTTCTTGGCGCCGCATTTCGCTTCGGCGGTCTTCTTGGCTCCACACTTGGCTTCGCCGGTCTTGGCGCCGCACTTGGCTTCCGCGCTGGCGGCGGCGGCCGGTGCCGCCGGGGCTTCGGCGGCATGGACAACGCCTGCGGCGGACAGGGCGAGCACGGCAGCGATCGGGGTCAGGGTCTGCAGCTTTTTCATGATGGTCATCCTCGGGGTGGTGGACCCGGCGGGCAAGGTGTCCGCCGCTGTCCTGACTTGGACACGATATCGGGCCCGAGTGTTACACGCGTCCTGAAAAAATTCGCCTGTAACATCGGCCGCCGGTCAGCCGTCTGAGTGGTGTATTCCCCCGGAGCGGAGTCCCGCCATGATCGCCCTGCTGCGGCGCGCCGACGCGCTGCTCATTTCGCTGACCCGTCCCCTGAGGCATCTCGATGGCCTGCCGGCGCTGGCCTTGCGTTTCTATCTGGTGCCGGTGTTCTGGATGGCCGGCAGCCAGAAGCTGCTGCATTTCTCCGACACGGTGGCCTGGTTCGGCGACCCCTTCCAGGGGCTTGGCCTGCCGCTGCCCTGGCTGCTGGCCGCTCTGGCGACAGCCAGCGAGTTGGGTGGTGCCGTGCTGCTGGCCCTTGGCCTGGCCACGCGCTGGATCAGCCTGCCGCTGCTGGCGACCATGGTCGTGGCGGCGCTTGC
This sequence comes from Amnimonas aquatica, assembly GCF_002943415.1. Lineage (GTDB taxonomy): Bacteria > Pseudomonadota > Gammaproteobacteria > Pseudomonadales > Moraxellaceae > Perlucidibaca > Perlucidibaca aquatica_A. The sequence goes on from NZ_PTQZ01000173.1 coordinate 1,895, forward strand.
CGTGCATCTGCCCAATGGCTGGCAGGCCATCGCGGACCCGTCGGCGCCGTTCGCGAACGCGCAGGTGCTGGCGGCGGCGGAAAGGCTGATGCGGATCCGCGACATCCTGCAGAGCCATGGCGACTATGACTGGCTGACCGCCAGCGGTCCGGTGGTCATCCTCAACAACGGCGTGGAGTTCGCTGTCACCTATGCGGTCATGCTGATGGCGCTGGTGGTGCTTGGCGGTGGTCGCTACACGAGCGCGGACTGGTGGCTGGCCCGGTATCTGCGCCGCTGAGCGGCGTGCCGGCTGGTCCGGAAGCTGGTCTCGCCGTTCAGTGATCGTGCGGGTGTGCGTCGTCGAGGGCGCGAAGCCAGGCCTGCACCTGTTCGTCGCTCGCCGGTCTGGCCTGCCGCCGGCGCAGGGCGCGCAGCAGCGTCAGGATCTGGATCACCGCCAGGCGGCAGTTGCCGCAGCGCACCAGATGCCAGATCACCTGCAGGTTGATGTGCCAGGGCAGGGCGCCGGACAGGAACTCGGTGGCATTCGTGCCGATATCGCGACAGTTCAGCATTCCCCCGTCTCCTCGTAGTGCGACACCATGTTGAACACGCGCATGCGCGCGCGGTGCAGCAGCACCCTGAAGTTGGACGGCGTGATGTGCAGGGTGTTACAGATCTCGTCCGCCGGCAGCCCTTCGATGTCTCTCAGTGTCAGCGCCATACGCTGGCCTTCCGGCAGGTCGGCCATGTGGTGCTCCAGGCATTCCTGCAGGACGTGCGCTTCCAGCAGCGCCTGCGGGCTGTCGTCGGTCCAGCGCTGGAACTGCACCGTCCAGTGCATGCCGAAGGGCTCGCCGGAAACGAAGGCATTGGCGAGCGGATCATGTTCGCTGTCCAGTCCTTCCAGCGACACCTCACGGCGGTGCGCGCGCAGGTGGTTGTAGCTGGCGTTGATGGTGATGCGCACCAGCCAGGTCTTGATGCCGGCGCGGCCTTCGAAGCGGGCAATGGCGCCGTGGGCAGCGATCCAGGCCTCCTGCACGGCATCATCGGCATGATTCGCCGCGATACTGCGGGCGGCGGCCAGCATGGCGCCGCCGAAGCGGCGCATGGCTTCCGCCCAGGCGCGGCGATCATCAGCACGCAGGGCGATCAGCAGGTCTGCCTCGGTGCTGCTGCTGTCGATGGCGTGGGGTCTGGCGCTGGCCATGTCGGCGCTCCGGCGATTGGTGTGGTCTCAGTCGGGTTGGCGGCCGGCCAGCGACTGCCGGCCCACCCAGTCGCGGGCGAACTGGCTCGCCACGCGGCCGCTGCGCGAGGCGCGGGTCTGTGCCCAGCGCAGGGCCTCGGCGCGCACTTCCTCGTCCCAGTGCTGCCAGCCCAGCTTTGCCAGGTGGTGGCGCACGAGCTGCTCGTAGTCATTCTGGTTGAAGGCGAGGAAGGACAGCCAGAGGCCGAAGCGCTCCGACAGCGAGACCTTCTCCTCGGTGGATTCGCCGGGGTGAAGCTCGTCATCGACCCACTGATACTCGCGGTTGTCGGACTGCAGCGTGGGCATGAGATAGCGGCGGTTGCTGGTGGCGTAGATCAGCACGTTGTCGGGCGCTTCCTCGACGCCGCCGTCGAGCGCGGTCTTGAGCGCGATCAGCGCCGGGTCCGAGCTGGCCACGGAGAAGTCGTCGACGTACAGGATGAAGCGCTCCGGACGGCCGCGCAGCGGCGCCACGATGTCCGGCAGGTCGATCAGGTCGTGCGGCGGCACCTCGATGAGGCGCAGGCCAGCGGCCGAGAATTCGGTCAGCAGCGCCTTCACCAGCGAAGACTTGCCGGTGCCGCGGGCACCGGTGAGCAGGGCGTGGTTGGCAGGCAGGCCGTGCACGAACTGCTCGGTGTTGCGCCGCATGGCCTCTTTCTGGCGGTCGATGCCGAGCAGGTCGGCCAGGTGCGTCTGCTGCACCGAGGTGACGGGCTGCAGCGCGCCCTGGCGCCAGCGCCAGGCGATCACGCCGGGCTGGGAGGCGAGCGCCGAGAAGCTCGCGGCGGATGAGGCGGTGGTCATTGCGGTGGTCATTGCGGTGGTCCGTTGCGGGTGGATCGGAGCGAGTA
>NZ_PTQZ01000174.1 GCF_002943415.1 Amnimonas aquatica
CGAGTCCTATGCATCCTGCAGATCTCGTCATCCTGACAGTGCTGGCGCTGTCACTGATCTTCGGCTTCATGCGCGGCTTCGTGCGTGAAGCGCTGTCCCTTGCCGGCTGGGTGCTGGCCATCATTGTCGCGCGCTGGTTCAACGAGCCGATGTCGGCCTGGCTGGCGCAGTGGGTCAGCACGCCTTCCGTGCGCCTGGTCATGTCCTGGGGCGGCCTTTTCTTCGGCACGCTGCTGTTCTGCAGCCTGTTCGCCCACGCCCTCAGCCTGGCCGTGCGCGCCGGCGGCCTGAGCCTGTCCGACCGCGTGCTCGGCGGCCTGTTCGGTGTCGTCCGCGGCCTGGTGCTGGTGCTGGTCGCGCTCATGCTCATGGCACCCTTCGTCAAGAAGGACGCCTGGTTCCGCGAGTCGCAGCTGCCTTCGCTGATCCTGCAGTACGAATCCCTGGCGCGCAGTCTCAAGGACCAGGCGCTGGATATCGTCGTGCATTCTTCCAAGCCGGGCGACGACACCGCGTCGCCACGGCAACCCTGAGAGGTCACCATGTGCGGAATCGTTGCCATTGCCGGCAAAGCGCCGGTCAACCAGGCACTCTATGATGCGCTCACCGTGCTGCAGCACCGCGGGCAGGATGCCGCCGGCATCGTCACCTGCGAGAGCGGGCGCCTGTTCCTGCGCAAGGACAACGGCATGGTGCGCGACGTCTTCCATACCCGCCACATGCTGCGCCTGGCCGGCCATTTCGGCATCGGCCACGTGCGCTACCCGACCGCCGGTTCGTCGAGCTCCGCCGAGGCCCAGCCGTTCTACGTCAATTCGCCCTACGGCATCACTCTGGCGCACAACGGCAACCTGACCAACGCCCATGTGCTGGCGAAGGACATCTTCCGTTCCGACCTGCGCCACGTGAACACCGACTCCGACTCCGAGGTGCTGCTCAACATCCTCGCGCACGAGCTGCAGGAGCGCCGCAAGTTCATTCCGGAAGTGGATGACATCTTTGCGGCCGTGGCCGGCGTGCACAAGCGCTGCAAGGGTGCCTACGCCGTGGTCGCCATGATCACCGGCTACGGCATCGTCGGTTTCCGCGATCCGAACGGCATCCGCCCGATCATCTTCGGCGAGCGCGACACGCCGGAGGGCACCGAGTACATCATCGCCTCGGAATCCGTGGCCATCACCTCGCTGGGCTTCCGCGTGGTGCGCGACCTGGCGCCGGGCGAAGCGGTGTTCATCAACTCCCAGGGCCGCCTGTTCACGCGCCAGTGCGCCGAGAACCCGAGCTACACGCCGTGCATCTTCGAGCACGTGTATTTCGCGCGTCCGGACTCGATCATCGACAACATCTCGGTCTACAAGGCCCGCCTGCGCATGGGCGAGAAGCTGGCGCAGACCATCCAGCGCGAGCATCCGGACCTGCGGATCGATGTCGTCATGCCGATCCCGGACACCAGCCGCACCGCCGCGCTGGAGCTGGCCAACCAGCTCAACGTGAAGTACCGCGAGGGCTTCATGAAGAACCGCTACATCGGCCGCACCTTCATCATGCCGGGGCAGGGCCAGCGCAAGAAGTCGGTGCGCCAGAAGCTCAACCCGATCGAGCTGGAGTTCGCCGGCAAGAATGTGCTGCTGGTGGATGACTCCATCGTGCGCGGCACCACCTGCCGCGAGATCATCCAGATGGCGCGCGACGCCGGCGCCAGCAAGGTCTATTTCGCCTCCGCCGCGCCGGCGGTGAAGTACCCGAACGTCTACGGTATCGACATGCCGGCCAAGAGCGAGCTGATCGCGCACGGCCGCAGCGAGCAGGAGGTCTGCGAGCTGATCGGTGCCGACGCGCTGATCTACCAGAAGCTCGACGACCTGATCGCCGCCGCCCGCGAAGGCAACCCGGACATCCAGGCCTTCGACTGCTCGGTGTTCAACGGCGAGTACGTGACCGGCGACATCGACGACAACTACCTCGACGCCCTGCAGGCCTCGCGCAATGATTCGGCGAAGAACCAGAAGGAAAAGGGCTCGACCATCGTGGATCTGGCCAACGGCTGACGCGGTCCGCCCGGCTGCCGGCCCCGGTACGGCCGGCGCACAACGCGAGTCGCAGCAATGACGGATGCAGAGCAACTGCCGGGCGTGCCCGGCTTCGACCAGTCCGGTGATACCGGCTTCGATACCCTGGCGGTGCGCGCCGGCAACATCCGCAGCGAGCATGGCGAGCATTCCGAGGTCATGTTCCTGACCTCGTCGTTCGTGTTCCGCTCCGCGGCCGAGGCCGCCGCGCGCTTCGGCGGCACTGACAAGGGCAATGTCTATTCCCGCTTCACCAACCCCACCGTGCGCGCCTTCGAGGAACGCCTGGCGGCGCTGGAGGGCGGCGAGCGCGCGGTGGCGACCAGCTCCGGCATGGCAGCCATCCTTGCCATGGTGCTCGGCCTGCTCAAGGCCGGTGACGAGGTGGTGACCTCGCAGAGCCTGTTCGGCACCACCAACGTGCTGTTCGACAAGTACGCGCGCAAGTTCGGCATCGTCACGCGCTTCGTGCCGCTGGCCGACCTGTCGGCCTGGCGCGAGGCGATCACGCCGGCGACCCGGCTGTTCTTCCTGGAGACGCCGAGCAACCCGCTGGGTGAGCTGGTCGACATCGCGGCACTGGCCGAGCTGGCGCACGCGCACGACATCCTGCTGGCGGTGGACAACTGCTTCTGCACGCCGGCGCTGCAGCGCCCGCTGGCCATGGGTGCCGACCTGGTCATCCACTCTGCCACCAAGTACCTGGACGGACAGGGTCGCTGCCTGGGCGGCGCGGTGGTGGGCCGTGACAAGCTGATGGAAGAGATCTTCGGCGTGGTGCGCACCTGCGGCCCCAGCCTGAGCCCGTTCAACGCCTGGGTCTTCCTCAAGGGCCTGGAGACCTTGCGCCTGCGCATGGATGCCCATTCCCGCCAGGCGCTGGCGCTGGCGCAGTGGCTGGAAGCGCAGCCGCAGGTGGCGGCGGTGCATTACCCGGGCCTGCAGTCGCATCCGCAGCACGCGCTGGCGACGCGCCAGCAGCGCGGCTACGGCGGCGTGCTGTCGTTCGAGGTCAAGGCCAGACCGGGAGAAACCGGCCGCGAGGCGGCCTGGCGTTTCATCGACGCCACCGAGGTGATGTCGATCACCGCCAACCTGGGTGATGCCAAGACCACCATCACCCATCCCGGCTCGACCACGCACGGGCGTCTCAGCCCCGAGGCCAAGGCGGCGGCGCGCATCAGCGACGGCCTGATCCGCATCGCGGTCGGGCTCGAGGACATCGACGACCTGATCGCGGACTGCAGCCGCGGTTTCGCGGCCTGCTGACCCGGGCCGGGGCAGGGGCCGCTTGAGCGCCGACCTGCGCATGATCGGTGGCGGCGACATCCGCAAGGGGTCGCCGGCCTACCGGCATGTCTGCCTGGCCATGTTCCTGGGCGGTTTTTCCACCTTCTGGCTGCTGTACTGGCCGCAGCCGCTGCTGCCGCATCTGGCACGCGATTTCGGACTCACGCCCGCCGGCAGCAGCGTGGTGCTGTCGGCTGCCACCGCCGCCATGGCGCTGGCGCTGATTCCCGCCAGCTTCCTCGCCGACCGTTACGGCCGCAAGCCGCTGATGCAGCTCGCCATGGTGCTGGCGGCACTGCTCACCATGCTGGTGCTGGCGGCGCCGGACTATGGCACGCTGCTGATGCTGCGCGTGCTCACCGGCATCGTGCTGGCCGGTCTGCCGGCGGTGGCCATGGCCTATCTGGCCGAGGAGATCGAGGCCGGGGCGCTGGGCAGCGCCATGGGCATCTATGTCGCCGGCACCGCGCTCGGCGGCATGGGCGGGCGCCTGTGCATGGCGCTGGTGGCCGATGTCGCAAGCTGGCAGGTGGGGGCGGCGGTGGTCGGCGTCACCGGGCTGGCCGCCAGCCTGGTGTTCTGGCGCCTGCTGCCGGACTCCCGGCA
>NZ_PTQZ01000175.1 GCF_002943415.1 Amnimonas aquatica
GCGCCTGCTGCTGCCCGGGATCGAGCGGGCTGACGCCATCGATCAGGTGGAGGCCGGCGAGCAGCGAGGTCAGCGGATTGCGCAGGTCGTGGACGAGCATGTGCACCATCTCGTCACGCTGCAGTTCGGTGGCACGCAGCTGGTTGTACTGGCCGAGCAGGCGGCTGGTGAGCTGGCGCAGCTCGATCTCGATCATCACCGAGGCGGCGAGGTCGGTCATGATGTGGATGTCGCGTGCGCTCCACTGGCGCGGCTCGCCTTCCACCGCGCACAGCGTGCCGAGCGTGTGGCCCTGGTCCGTGACCAGCGGGATGGCCAGGTAGGAGAGGGCGCCCGCCTGCACGGCCGGGTTGTCGCAGACCAGCTCGTTGAGCCGGGTGTCGTTGATGACCAGCGGCTCCGCGCTGCCGACCGTGTGCTGGCAGAAGGTCTCGTTCACCGGCTTGTTGCAGGCGCCTTCGAGCGCGCCGGACTGGCTCTTGATGAAGACATCGTCAAGGTCGATCAGCGAAATGGCGGTGAATGGCGTGTCCAGCAGCATGCTGGCGAGCCGCGTGAAGCGGTCGAAGGAGGCTTCCGGCGGGCTGCCCAGCAGACCGGTGGCATGCAGCGCAGCCAGTCGGCCCGGATCCGCGAGCTTGGGGTGGTGATACTGGTTGTAGGGAATCTTTGCCGCCTGCATGCCGCCTCCGCAAAATGACGATCAAACACTGCGCGAGGCCATCCCGCCGGGGATGGCAATTGCATGCTAGCAGCCTTGCGGCTACCCTTGGCGCGCTTTTTGGCCCCAATTTTGTTCAAGTCGACGAGGTGTTGTGATGGAGCTGGTGTGTCTCGATCTGGAAGGTGTGCTGGTTCCGGAAATCTGGATCAATTTCGCCAAGCGCACCGGTATCAAGGAGCTGGAGGCCACCACCCGCGACATTCCCGACTATGACGTGCTGATGCAGCAGCGCCTGCGCATTCTGCGCGAGCACAAGCTCGGCCTGCCGGACATCCAGGCGGTGATCGCCGACATGGGCCCGCTGCCGGGCGCGCGCGAATTCCTGGCCTGGGTGCGCGCGAACTTCCAGCTCATCATCCTGTCGGACACCTTCTACGAGTTCGCCAAGCCGCTGATGGAGCAGCTCGACCTGCCGACGCTGTTCTGCCACAAGCTGGAAGTCGCCGACGACGGCACCATCACCGACTACAAGCTGCGCCAGCCGGACCAGAAGACCATGGCCATCAAGGCCTTCCACTCGCTGAACTACCGCTGCATCGCCGCCGGCGACTCCTACAACGACACCGGCATGCTCAAGGAAGCCGAGCAGGGCATCCTCTTCGACGCGCCGGAGAACGTGATCCGCGAATTCCCGCAGTTCCCGGTCACCCGCAACTACGAAGAGCTCAAGGCCGAGATCCGCAAGGCCTCGCTGCGCAAAATCCCCTGAGTAGCTGTTTCGGTCGAGGGGGCTTGCAACGTTCCGGGGCCGGGTGGGCGAGACCGCAAAACTGTAGCGCTTTATTAGCGTGTTTTGCGGTCTCGCCCACCCGGCCCCGGTTTCGTTTCAGAGCCTTTCCAGCCTCACCGGCAGCTTGTCGGCCGGCGACGGCAGCGAGGTGATGTCCAGCGGCATGTCGTAGTCCGCCGGCACCGACCAGCGCCACTGCTGCACCACCTGATGAATGACGGCCTTGATCTGCATTTCCGCGAAGTGCAGGCCGATGCACATGTGCGCGCCGCCGCCGAAGGGCACGTACTGGTAGGGGTGGCGCTTGTGCTCGCCGCGTTCGGCGCTGAAGCGTTCGGGGTCGAAGCGCTTCGGGTCCGGCCACCATTGCGCCATGTGGTGCGTGACCATGGGACTGACGAACACGAAGGTGCCGGCCGGAATGTGCTGGCCCTGGAACTCGACATCCTTCACCGTGCGGCGCGGAATGCCGTGCACCGGCGCGATCAGGCGCAGCGATTCCTTCATGACCAGGCTGATGCTTTCCAGGCCGGCGAGGTCCTCGTGGGCGAGGCCGGGCTTGCCCAGCGCCAGGGATTCGGCGCGCACGCGCTGCTGCCACTCCGGGTGACGGGCCAGATAGTAGAAGATCGCCGACAGCGTGATGGTCGAAGTGTCGTGGGCGGCCATCATGAGGAAGATCATGTGGTTGACCACGTCCTCGTCGCTGAAGCGGCGGCCCTGTTCATCCTCGGCCTGGCACAGGCGCGAGAACAGGTCGTCGCCGGGGCTGGCGCGCTTGGCGGCGATGCGGCTGCGGAAGAACTCCTCCAGTACCTTGCGCGCCTTCAGGCCGCGCTGCCAGCGTCCGCCGGGCACCGGGAAGCGCAGCAGCGCGGTGCCGGCGCGCACGCAGTCGACAAAGGCCTGGTTGATGCGGTCGGCATCCGGTCCCAGCGCCTCGCCCATGAACACGTCGGTGGCGATGTCCAGCGTCAGCTGCTTGAGGTGCGGCAGCACCAGGAAGCCTTCCTGCGGGCGCCAGCGGCCGATGCCCTGGCGGATGGCCGGGTTCATGCGCTCCAGGTACTGCACCAGCACCGGCTTCTTGAACGCCGCCTGCATGATGCCGCGGTGGAAGCGGTGCTCGTCGAAGTCGAGCAGCATGATGCCGCGCCTGAAGAACTTGCCGATATAGAAGTCCCAGCCCTGGCTGTTGGAGAAGGCCTCGTCCTGGTTGCGCAGCACGAACTGGTTGGCGTCGGGGCCGATCATGGCCACGCCCCTGATGCCCAGCGCGGAGATCCAGAACAGCGGGCCGTGCTTGTCGTGCAGGCGCAGCGAGGTCTCCACCGGGGAGTACAGGAAGTGCAGGCTGTGCCCGAGCAGCGGCAGCGCGGGCGCATCGGGCAGGCGTTCGCGCAGGGCGCGGGCGGCGGGTGAGAGCAGGGCAAGGGCCATGTCGTGATTCCTCTCTGGGTGATCTGCGGCGGTACGGTGGCGCGGGCAGGCGGGTGCCGGATCAGATGTGTGCCGGGTGGTCGGCGCCGGGCTGGATGACCTGGTGCGCGCGGTCGCCGAACACCGCCCCCAGCAGTTCGCGCTGCATGCGGCGGCCGCGCGCTTCCTGGCGCCGGCGCGCGGCCGGCAGCAGGCGCTGGGCGCTGTAGCCGAGCAGGCGCGGGCCCAGGGTCAGCAACGGGTACCAGGGCAGGATGTCGTCGGGCAGGCCGAGCAGCGGCATCTTGCGCGCGCCGATGAAGTAGCGCGTCACGCTCAGGTGCTGGTGGTAGGCGAGCTTGCGGCGCAGGTCCTGGAGGAAGGGGTACTGCCGTTCCAGCGGCTCCAGCGAGAGCGCGCGGCCCAGCTCCCGGCTGGTGTGGTCCGGCGGGCTCTGCGTGGTCAGCGCGTGGCTGAGCAGGATGATGCCATCGCGCTCGCTGTCGACCAGCCACTGCTCCTGCACGCCCATGATCCAGCACGCGTAGCGCCACAGGTGCATGACCCCGCGCGACTCGCGGGGGGTGACCGGAATGCCCATCTTGCGCACGCCGCCGAGCAGCACCACGCAGAAGCCGAGGTAGGTCGCGACCATGTCGATCTGGTTCAGCGGCGTGCCCCAGCGCGCGTGGTCCCAGTCCTCGCGGCCGGCCAGGCTGCGGCGCACCAGCGCATGCACCAGGCGCACGTGCAGGGTGCTCTTGAAGCCGTCGCCGAAGCGCTCGAGGCCGCCGAACTCGGTGCAGTCCATCCACCACTTGCCGGTTTCGGCGATGCGGCGCGAGGTGCCCTGGTTGAGCGCCCCGGTCATCACCAGCGCGTGGTTGAAGCCGGACAGCAGGTAGCCGGCCATGAGCGCGAGGTCGCGGAGCACCACCGGTGCCACGGCGCCGGTACGGTGGATGAAGCGGATGCCGTCGTCGAGCAGTTCGCGGTCCAGCCAGTCGGGCTCGCGGTCGACGACGGCGAAGAAGTCGCGCAGCGGCTGCGGCGCGTCCGTCACGCTGT
>NZ_PTQZ01000176.1 GCF_002943415.1 Amnimonas aquatica
TTCGTGGTGGGCACGCTGGTGCTGACCCTGGGTGCGATCATCAACCGCCTGCGTCCGGCCCCGGGCGAGAATGACGTGGCGGCCGATTTCACCCGCCGCGAGTGGCCGTTCGTGCCCGGCCTGCTGGTCGGCTACCTGGTGGCGATGTTCGCGCTGCCGTACTACCTGCCGGCGGGCTGACGCCAGCGCGCCGCCGTTCCCCGCCGGATCACGCTGGCCGGTTTCGCGTGCTGCCGGCGCTCAGGCGCGCGAACCCAGCCCTTCCAGCAGTTCCCGCACGAACTTCAGGCGCGTGGCCGGCACGTTCATGTTGTCGCTGAACTTCAGCCTGTCACCGCCCTCCAGCTTGTACTTCCTCGGTTCCTTCTGGATCAGCGCGATGAGCCGGCGCGGGTCCACCGTGGTGTCGGCGGCGAACTCGATGCGGCCGCCGGCCGGGCCGGCATCGATCTTGCGGATGCCCAGCGCGCTGGCGCGCACCTTCAGCGCGCTGACCGCGAACAGGTTCTTCACCGGCTCCGGCAGCAGACCGAAGCGGTCGATCATCTCCACCTGCAGCTCTTCCAGGGTCTCGTCGCTGTCGGCGCTGCTGATGCGCTTGTAGAGCATGAGGCGGTTGTGCACGTCGGGCAGGTAGTCTTCGGGGATCAGCGCCGACAGGCGCAGGTTGATGTCGGCGCCGAGCGTGAAGGGCTGGTCCATGTTCGGCGTGTGGCCGTTGCGGATGGCCTTCACCGCGCGGTCGAGCATGTCCATGTAGAGCGTGAAGCCGACGCTCTGGATGTTGCCGCTCTGTTCCTCGCCCAGCAGTTCGCCGGCACCGCGGATTTCCAGGTCGTGCGAGGCCAGGGCGAAGCCGGCGCCGAGGTCGCCGGCGGCGACGATGGCTTCCAGGCGCTTCTCGGCATCGCCGGTGAGCGCCTTCTTGTGCGGCGTCAGCAGGTAGGCGTAGGCCTGGTGGTGCGAGCGTCCGACGCGTCCGCGCAGCTGGTGCATCTGCGCCAGCCCGAGCTTGTCGGCGCGGTCCATGATGATGGTGTTGGCGCTGGGCACGTCGATGCCGGTCTCGATGATGGTCGAGCACACCAGCACGTTGAACTGCTTGTGGTAGAACTGGCTCATCACCTGTTCCAGTTCGCGCTCGCGCATCTGCCCGTGGGCGATGCCGATGCGCGCCTCCGGCACCAGTTCCCCGAGTTCGCGCGCGCACTTCTCGATGGTCTCCACCTCGTTGTGCAGGTAGTAGGCCTGGCCGCCGCGCAGCAGCTCGCGCAGGATCGCCTCCTTGATCACCGCCGGGTGGCTTTCGCGCACGAAGGTCTTCANGGCGTGGCGGTGAGGGTGAGCATGTCGACCTCGGCGCGCAGCTGCTTCAGCGCCTCCTTGTGGCGCACGCCGAAGCGGTGCTCCTCGTCGACGATGATCAGCCCCAGGCGCTGGAACTTCACGCTCGGCTGCAGCAGCTTGTGGGTGCCGATGAGGATGTCGATGCGGCCGTCGGCGGCGGCGTCGAGCGCGGCATCCTGCTCTTTCGCGGTCTTGAAGCGCGACAGCACCTCGATGCGCACCGGCCAGTCGGCGAAGCGGTCGCGGAAATTCTCGTAGTGCTGCTGGGCGAGCAGGGTGGTCGGCACCAGCACGGCGACCTGGCGGTTGTCCTGCACGGCGGCGAAGGCGGCGCGCATGGCGACCTCGGTCTTGCCGAAGCCGACGTCGCCGCAGACCAGGCGGTCCATGGGGCGCGGCGAGCGCATGTCGGCGAGCGTGGACAGGATGGCATTGCTCTGGTCGGCGGTTTCCTCGAACGGGAAGCCGGCGCAGAACAGCGCGTAGTCGGCATCACTGATGTTGAAGGCGTGGCCCTTGCGCGCGGCGCGGCGGGCATAGAGGTTGAGCAGCTCGGCGGCGGTGTCGCGCACCTGCTCGGCGGCCTTGCGCCGGGCCTTCTGCCACTGTTCGGTGCCGAGCCGGTGCAGCGGCGCGTGGTCATCGTCGGCGCCGGCGTAACGCGAGATCAGCTGCAGGCTGGCGACCGGCACGTAGAGCTTGGCGCTGTCGGCGTATTCGAGCAGCAGGAACTCCTGCACCTGACCGTCCATGTCGAGCGTGACCAGGCCCTGGTAGCGGCCGACGCCGTGATCGAGGTGCACCACTGGCGTGCCCGGCTGCAGTTCGCTGAGGCTGCGGATGGCCATTTCCGCCTGGCCATCGGCCGAGGTGGCCTTGCGCCGGCGGCGCTGCTGCACGCGCTGGCCGAACAGCTGCGACTCCGCGATCAGCGCGTGCCGCTCGCCGACCAGGCCCTGCTCCAGCGGCGCGATGGTGATCGCCAGCGCATCCTGCCCGTGGCGGAACGCCGGCCAGTCGCCGAGCACGGCCGGCTGCAGGTTCCAGCGGCCGAGCAGCTCCAGCAGGCTTTCGCGGCGGCCGGCGCTTTCGGCGCAGATCAGCACGCGCCGGCCGTCGGCGCGGGCGCGGGCCACGAAGTCGGCCAGCGCCTGCACCGGGCAGTCGGCCTTGGCATCCACCGGCAGGGCGGGGGCGGGCTGGTAGGGCAGGTTGAAGCTGCCGGCACGGTCTTCGACCAGGTTTTCGTGCACGGTCACGCGCGGGAAGCGGGTGAGCTGGCCGAACCAGTCGTTTTCGCGCAGGAACAGACGTTCGGGCGGCAGCAGCGGACGGCTGCTGTCGCCGCCGTACTGCTCGTGGCGGTCGCCGACCTCGCGCCAGAACGCCTGCAGGCGGGTTGGCGCCTGCTCCTCGAGGAACACCAGGCAGTTGTCCGGCAGATAGTCGAACAGGGTACCGGTGTGTTCGAAGAACAGCGGCAGGTAGTACTCGATGCCGTTGCCGGCGATGCCGCTGGTGACATCCTGGTAGATGCTGCTGCGGCGCGGGTCGCCGCTGAAGGTGTCGGCCCAGTTGTCGCGGAAGCGGCGGATGCCGGCCTTGTCGAGCGGGAATTCGTGCGCCGGCATGAGCGTCAGGGCGTCGATGGCCGCGACCGTGCGCTGGGTCTCGGTGTCGAACAGGCGCAGGGTCTCGATCTCGTCGTCGAACAGCTCGATGCGCACCGGGTGCTCGGCGCCCATGGGGTAGAGGTCGACCAGGCTGCCGCGCACGGCGAACTCGCCGTGCTCGTAGACGGTGTCCACGGCGCGGTAGCCGGCGGCTTCGAGCTGGCTCCGGGTGGCATCCAGCGTGAGCTTCTGGCCCCGGCGCAGGCTGACCGCCTGGCCCAGCAGCCACTCGCGCGGCGGCAGGCGGTGGGCACAGGTGCTGACCGGCACCACGAGCACGCCGCGCGTGGCCGAGGGCAGGCGCGACAGCACCTGCAGGCGGGTGGAAATGATGTCCTGGTGCGGCGAGAACTGGTCGTAGGGCAGGGTTTCCCAGTCGGGGAAGTGCCAGATCGGGAAGGCCGTGCCATTACCGCCGGCTGCTGCCGCGTCGTCCTGCGTGCTGCCGAGGAAGAAGCCCAGCTCCTCTTCCAGGCGCGCGCCGGCCTGCGTGCCGGCTGTGATCACCACGACCAGGCCCGGGTGCTGCGCCACGGCCTCGGCCAGGGTCAGCGACAGCGACGAGCCGGCGAGCCGGCCCCACTGGCGACGGTCATCGGCGTGGGAGGGCAGCGGCAGGCCGGTCTCGGCGGCTGGGGAGGCGGTGGTGCGTTCTGGCATTGCGGGGCTTCTCGTACGGGTCGTGCGGGCTGGTGCGCAGGCTGCATAAATGACGACAGGCCGCAACGGCGACCGACCGCAAGTGTAGCCCATGGCGAGGCGGCCGCGCACAGCCGGGCGGGCGGCATGACCGTCGGATGGCTGCACCCGGTGGCGGGGTCTGCGGCTCACTACCAGAGGCTCGCTACCAAGGGCCTGCGACAATATGTCACAGGGTTCGACGGGCGCCGGCTGCCTAGAATCGGCGCA
>NZ_PTQZ01000177.1 GCF_002943415.1 Amnimonas aquatica
GCGGCATGGCACCCTCCCCTTGCGCGACCTGGCGCAAATTTGCGCAATCACGCCGCCAGGCTGGCGGCGGCCCTTGACAGGTCACGGCGACAGCATAAAATGCGCGCCTGTCCTGACGCGAATGCTTCATGACAGAAAGGCACCAAGCGGGTGTAGCTCAGTTGGTAGAGCGCGACCTTGCCAAGGTCGAGGTCACGAGTTCGAGCCTCGTTACCCGCTCCAAATTCAGAAGCCCCCGGATCGCGAGATCCGGGGGCTTCGTCGTTTCGGGGCCACGCCGACCCCGCCGGGGCACAGGCCTGCGCCCCGGTCCGGCCTCAGTCGACTTCGCGCAGCGACGGCCAGGCCGCCAGCAGGTACACGCACATCGACCACAGCGTCAGCACCACGGCCACGTACAGCAGCACCCAGCCGAGCGCGTTGAAGATTTCCCAGTCGAGCAGCAGCACGGTGATGGAGACCATCTGCGCCGCCGTCTTCCACTTGCCGATGCTGCTGACCGCGACCTGGGCGCGCTTGCCGATCTCGGCCATCCACTCGCGCAGCGCGGAAATGGTGATCTCGCGGGAAATGATGACGATGGCGGGAATGACCATGAGCACGTGCGAATGCCACTCCACCAGCAGGATCAGCGCCGCCGCCACCATGAGCTTGTCGGCCACCGGGTCGAGAAAGCGCCCGAAGGCCGAACCCTGATTGAGGGTGCGCGCCAGATAGCCGTCGAACCAGTCGGTGATCGCCGCCACCGCGAAGATCACGGCCGCGATCTCGTGCCGCCAGATCAGCGGGGAATAGGCCACCACCAGCAGCACCGGGATCAGCGCCACGCGCGACACGGTGAGAATATTGGGAATGTTCCAGAGCGAACGCGTGGCCAACGCCATCTCCTTGCGACTTGCAAGCATGACTATCCCGTAACTTCAGTGGCTGTGCAAGGCGGCATGAATGGCCTGTGCCAGCGTCGCGCTGATGCCGGGCACCGTGGCGAGGTCGCGCTCGCTCGCCCGCATGACCTCCTGCAGGCCGCCGAAGTGCTGGATGAGCGCGCGCCGCCGCGTCGGCCCGACACCGGGAATTCCTTCCAGCGTCGAGGTCCGGCGCGCCTTGGCGCGACGTTCGCGATGCCCGGTGATGGCGAAGCGGTGCGCCTCGTCGCGGATATGCTGGATCAGGTGCAGCGCCGGCGAGTCGGCGCTCAGCGACAGCGTGCCGCCGTCCGGGAAGTGCAGCGTCTCCAGGCCCGGCTTGCGACCCTCGCCCTTGGCGATGCCGATCAGCTGCACCTGGTGCACGCCGAGTTCGGCCAGCACATCCACCGCCTGCGCCAGCTGACCCTTGCCGCCGTCGATGAAGAGGATGTCGGGCAGCACCGCTTCATCCTTGAGCAGGCGGCTGTAGCGCCGTGTCAGCGCCTGGTGCATGGCGGCGTAGTCGTCGCCGGGGGTAATGCCTTCGATATTGAAGCGGCGGTAGTCGCTCTTCTTCGGACCCTGGCCGTCGAACACCACGCATGACGCCACCGTGGCCTCGCCCATGGTATGGCTGATGTCGAAGCACTCCATGCGCGTCACCGGCGCATCGCGCTCCAGCACCCGCTGCAGGTCGGCGAAGCGCTGCGCGATGTGACCGCGGTTGGCCAGCGTCGAGGCCAGCCCGGACTCGGCGTTGCGCTGCGCCATCTCCAGCCAGGCCGCCCTCGCCTCGCGCACGCGCGACCTGATCTCGACCTCGCGCCCGTACTGCTGGCGCACAGCCTCCGCCAGCAGCGCGGCCTCGGGCAGCTCCACCGGCGTGATGATCTCGCGCGGCAGCTCACGGCCACCCGCAGCCTCGCCCACCGCCGCCTGCAGGTAGTAGGACGGCAGGAACTCGGTGAGGATGTCGGTCACCGCGGTCTCGCCGAACAAGGGCGGGTACCAGGCCTTGCCGCCCAGCACATGGCCGTCGCGCACCTGCAGCACATGCACGCAGACACCGCCCGGCTGCGCCGCCACGCCGAAGACATCGGCCGAGCCGACATCGCGCAGCACGAACTGCTGCTCCTGCACGCGCCGCAGCGCCGCCAGCTGATCGCGGTAGACCGCCGCGCGCTCGAAATCCAGCGCCTCGGAAGCCATGCTCATGCGCGCGATCAGGTTGTCGGTGACCTCCTCGTTGCGCCCCTCCAGGAACAGGCGCGTGTTGTCGACATCGCGCCGGTAATCGTCGGCGCTGACATAGCCCACGCAGGGGGCCCGGCAGCGCTTGATCTGGTACTGCAGGCAGGGACGCTCGCGGTTGCGGAAAGTGCTGTCCTCGCACTGGCGAACCTGGAACAGCTTCTGCAGCAGGTTGAGGCTGTCGCGCACCGCGCCCGAACCGGGGAAGGGGCCGAAGTAGCGGCCCTTCTGACGCTTGCCGCCGCGATGGAAAGCCAGGCGCGGGAAGGTGTCGGCCTCGGACAGGAACACGTAGGGGTAGCTCTTGTCGTCGCGCAGCAGGATGTTGTACGGCGGCTTCAGCGCCTTGATCAGGGTCTGCTCCATCAGCAGCGCCTCGGTCTCCGAGGCGGTGATGGTGATCTCGATGCCGTGGATGCGCTCGACCAGCGCCCGGGTCTTGGGGCTGGCCACCTGCTTGAGGAAATAGGAGCCGACGCGGGACTTCAGCGCCTTGGCCTTGCCGACGTAGAGCACGCCGCCATCGGCCGCCAGCATGCGGTACACGCCGGGCAGCTGCGGCAGCGTGCGCAGCTGGGCGCGCAGGGCCGCCAGGCGGGCGTCATCGGTGGGCAGGTCCTGCTCGGGAGGACTGTCGGTCTGGTCGCTCACGGCTCATCCGCTCAGACCAGCACGCCGTGCTGCAGCGCCAGCCGCGCCAGCGCGATGTCGTTGTCCACGCCGAGCTTCTGCAGCAGGCGGCTGCGGTAGGTGCTGACGGTCTTGGGACTGAGGTAGAGCTGCTCGGCGATATCCTGCACGCGCTTTTCCTTCACCAGCAGCATGAGCACCTGCAGCTCGCGCTCCGACAGGCAGTCGAAGGGATTGCCGGCGGTCTCCGCCTGCGGCTGCTGCAGGGCCAGCACCTGCGCCAGCTCGGGACTGACATAGCGCTGCCCGCAGGCCGCGCGGCGGATGGCCAGCACCAGCTCGTCGAGCGAAGCGCCCTTGGTGAGGTAGCCGGCGACCCCGGCCTGCAGCAGGCGCCCGGGCAGCGGGCCGTCTTCGGTGACGCTGAGCATGACGATGCGCAGCGCCGGCCACTGCTTCATGAGCCGCAGGCTGGCCTCGTGGCCGCCCATGCCCGGCATCATCAGGTCCATGAGCAGCACGTGCGGCTGCTGCTCGCGCACCAGCTGCAGGGCCTCCTCGCCACTGCCCGCGGTACCGGCGATCTCCAGCCCGGGCACGTCCGCCAGCATGCGCGACAGGCTGAGGCGGATCAGGTTGTGGTCGTCGACGATGGCAACACGTATGGTCACTGCAGGGCGCTCAATGGCCGAATTTCACGCTATCTTAGCCATTGATTCTTGTGTTACAAAATAACCACCGTGCATTCGCAACCATGAAGACGTCCTCAAGAAGACGCGCGAACGCATTGAAATCGCAGGTGGCCGGGTGAGTATCTCCCCTTTTTCACCGCCTGCCTTGGACTGACGAACCCGGATTTAACACATGCTCATGAATCGTTTCCATGGCGCGGTGCGACTGCTGATGGCAGCCGTGCTGACCGCCGCGCTGGCCGTGCCGGCCACCCTGCTGACCCCGTCGGTGGCCGAAGCCGCCCAGGCCTCCAGCCAGAAGAAGACCACGCAGAAGAAGGCCTCCACGGCGAAGAAGC
>NZ_PTQZ01000178.1 GCF_002943415.1 Amnimonas aquatica
TCGCCGGCGGCCAGCCAGCCGCTGCGCACCTATCGCGCGCGTTTCGCCATCCGCGACCTGTCCGCGGACGACCGCGCGGCGCTGCGCCTGGGCATGACCGCGCAGGTGGCGCTGGCGGTCGCGCAGGGCGGGAGCAAGGGCGTGGTACTGCCGGCCTCGGCGCTGGTGAAGGCCGGCGGCGAAGCTTCGGTCTGGCTGGTCGGCGAGGCCGGCAAGCTGGTCAGCCAGCCGGTCACGGTGCTGGCCTTCCAGCGTGACACGGTGTCGGTCGCCGGTCTCGACAACGGCATGCAGGTGGTGACCGCCGGCGTCCAGAAGCTGGATCCCGCCATCCGCGTGCGTGCGGTGGAGCGTACCGGTGCCGGCCTCGATCTGCCTGCGGGCCCGCGCTCATGAAGAACTTCAACCTGTCGGCGTGGGCGGTCAATCACCGCACGCTGGTCCTGTTCCTGATGCTGGCATCGCTGCTGGCCGGCATATTCTCGTTCCGCCAGCTCGGCCGCCTCGAAGACCCCAACTTCAACGTGCCGGCCATGACCGCCGTGGTGGTGTGGCCGGGGGCCACCGCGCAGGAGGTCCAGGACGAGGTGCTCAACCGCATGGAGCGCGCGGTGCAGGAGCTGCCAGGCCTGAACTACGTGCAGAGCTTCGCGCGCCAGGGCTACGGCGGCATGACCGTGGTCATCAACGGGCGCAACTCCGGCGAGCACCTGCAGGAGCTGTGGTACCAGGCGCGCAAGAAGATCGGCGACATCGGCGATTTCCCGGCCGGCGTGCGCGGCCCGTTCTTCAATGANGAGCAGGTGAAGCGGCGCCTGCAGGCCGTGGCCAGCACCAACAAGGTCAATATCCTCGGCAAGCAGCCGGAGAAGCTCTACGTCGAGCTCTCCAGTCGCCGGCTGGCGGCACTGGGGCTGGCGCCGCAGGCGGTGTTCGAGGCCATCGCGCAGCAGAACCAGGTGCGGCCGTCGGGCTCCATCGACACTGCCGGCGACCGTGTCTTCGCGCGTCTGGACGGCAGCCTGCGCAGCGCTGCGGATGTCGCCGATGTCAGCATCGAGGCCGGCGGCCGGCTGTTGCGCCTGGGCGACATCGCCAGGGTCTACAGCGGCTACGAGGATCCGCAGAGCTTCACCATCCGCCACAACGGCCATCCGGTGCTGGCCATCGGCGTCACCCTGGTGCCCAACGCCAACATCCTGACCGTGGGTCGCGACCTGGCGGCCGAGGTCGAGCGCATCCGTGCCGACCTGCCGGCGGGGGTGGAGCTCGAGCAGTACGCCGACCAGTCGAAGGTGGCCGAGGAGTCGGTGTGGGAGTTCGAGAAGGCCTTCCTGGAGGCGCTGGCCATCGTGCTGGCGGTGTCGTTCTTCTTCCTCGGCTGGCGCACCGGCGTGGTGGTCGCGGCCTCAGTGCCCATGGTGCTGGGCATAGTCGCGGTGATCATGTACGCCTTCGGCTGGAACCTCGACCGCATTTCGCTGGGGGCGCTGATCATCGCGCTCGGCCTGCTGGTCGATGACGCCATCATCGCGGTGGAGATGATGGTGGTGAAGATGGAGCAGGGCTGGGACCGCATCCGGGCGGCGACCTTCGCCTACACCTCGACGGCCTTCCCCATGCTCACCGGCACGCTGGTGACGGTGGCCGGCTTCATGCCGGTGGGCTTTGCCAAGTCCACCGCCGGCGAGTACGCCGGCGGCATCTTCTGGATCGTCGGCATCGCGCTCATCGTGTCCTGGTTCGTGGCGGTGATCTTCACGCCCTACCTGGGCGTGCTCATGCTGCCCAAGGACCTGGCCGCGCGCGCGCACCACGACCCTTACGACAAGCCGGTCTACAAGCGTCTGCGGCGCTGGGTGGACTGGTGCGTGCGCTACCGCAAGACCGTGCTGCTGGCCACGGCGGGCATTTTCGTGGTCGCGCTGGCCGGCATGAAGCTGGTGCAGCAGCAGTTCTTCCCGACCGCCTCGCGGCCCGAGCTGCTGGTCGAGCTGCGTCTCAAGGAAGGTGCTTCCTTCGAAGCCACGCAGCACGAGGTCAAGCGCCTGGAACAGGTGCTGGCCAAGGACAAGGACATCAGCTATTTCACCGCCTACACCGGCCAGGGCTCGCCGCGCTTCTACCTGTCGCTGCAGCCCGAGCTGCCCAACCCGGGCTATGCCCAGTTCGTGGTCATGACGCATGACACGCAGGCACGCGAGGCGGTGCGCCGGCGCCTGATCGACCTGTTCGAGGCCGACCAGGCCTTCCCGGCCATCCGCGGGCGCGTGCTGCGCCTGGAGTTCGGGCCGCCGGTCGGCTTCCCGGTGCAGTTCCGTGTCATGGGGCCGGATGCCGCCGAGGTGCGCCGCATCGCCTACGAGGTGCGCGATATCGTGCGTGGCAGCCCGCTGGTGCGTGACACCCAGCTCGACTGGAACGAGCAGGTGCGGGTCATGAAGCTGCGCATCGACCAGGACAAGGCGCGCCTGCTCGGCGTCACCGGCGCTGACATTGCCGACCTGCTGCAGACGGTGCTGTCTGGCGCGCCGGTGAGCCAGATCCGGCGCGGCGAGGAGCTGATCGACATCGTGGTGCGCGGCACGCCGGAGGAACGCCTGGCGGTCGAGGGCATCGGCGACCTGTCGCTGTTCACCCGGCGCGGCGGCGTGGTGCCGCTGAGCCAGGTGGCGACGCTGGAGCCGGTGTTCGAGGAGCCGGTGCTGTGGCGGCGCAACCGCAACATGGTGCTGAACGTGCGCAGCGACCTCGCCGATGGCGTGCAGGGCCCGTACGCCACCCAGCAGATCTGGCCGTCGCTGCAGCCGGTGCTCGACCGCCTGCCGCCGGGCTACCAGATCCACCAGGGCGGGGCGATCGAGGAGAGCGCCAAGGCCAACAAGGCGCTGGCGGTGGTGTTCCCGGTCATGCTGCTGGTCATGCTGACCTTCCTCATGCTGCAGCTGCAGAGCTTCTCGCGCATGTTCATGGTGTTCCTGACCGCGCCGCTGGGGCTGGTCGGCGTGGTGCCGGCGCTGCTGCTGTTCAACCAGCCGTTCGGCTTCGTGGCCCTGCTCGGGGTGATCGCGCTCGGCGGCATGATCATGCGCAACTCGGTGATCCTGGTCGACCAGATCGAGCAGGACATCCGCCAGGGCATGCAGCCCTGGCAGGCCATCGTGGATGCCACGGTGCGGCGTTCGCGGCCGGTGGTGCTGACCGCGGCGGCGGCCATCCTGGCCATGGTGCCGCTGTCGCGCAGCGTGTTCTGGGGACCGATGGCGTTCTCGATCATGGGCGGGCTGGTGGTGGCCACGGCGCTGACGCTGCTGTTCGTGCCGGCGCTCTACGCCGCCTGGTTCAAGGTCCGGCCGGATACGCCGGCTGCCGACAACATCGCCCGGACCTGAGTCCGGGTCCGCCGCGCCGCTGGCGCCCCGGCCGTCTCCGGTTCAGGGTGTCAGCGGCGCGGCGGGCGTGGCCGGCACCAGCGGCAGACCGGCCTGCTCCCAGGCGTCTATGCCATCGCGGTACCAGTACAGCTTGCGGTAGCCGAGTCCGTGGGCGCGGCGCACGGCATTCCAGGACGCCCAGCAGTCGGAGCGGCAGAAGAACACCAGCGGCAGGTCGGGGTCGCCGCCGGTGGCCTGGTACAGGTGCTGCGCCAGATAGTCCAGCCAGCCGGCATCGACCTCGTGCTCGCCGATGTAGGCCAGCCAGAGGCTGCCGGGAATGCTGCGATGGCCCTCGTCGTGGATGAAGCGGTCGTGTCGCCAGGTGGCGCGGTAGCTGTCGACCAGCACGGCTTTCGGGTCCGCCGCGATCAGCGCCTG
>NZ_PTQZ01000179.1 GCF_002943415.1 Amnimonas aquatica
TGCGGCAGCGCCGGGAAAAGGTGCATGGGCGGCACCGCCGAGAACAGCACCCGGCGAACCCCGAAGCGTGCCGCCAGCAGGGTCGTGAGCTGTTCCAGCCCGGCCGCCCAGCGCCGTGCACCGATGCCCGAGGTGACATCGTTGACGCCCAGCGAGATGACCGCGACATCGAAGCGCTCCGGTGCCAGCTCCCGCAGCTGCGCCACCGTCTGCCGGGTGGTGCGCCCGGTCTCCGCCTCCAGCCGCCAGTACAGCCGGAAATCCGGCGCCAGACGCGCGACCAGCTGTCCGGCCAGCGCCTGCGACTGGTCTGCCACGCCGACACCCGCCGCCGCCGAATCACCGGCGATCAGCAGCCGCAGCGGCCGCCCCTCCCCGGCCACGCCGGCACGGGCTCCGGCTGCCTCGGGCAGGCGCGGAATGCTGCGCCGCACATGCATGCCCTGCGCCAGCAGCACGGGCGCCAGTGTCAGCAGCAGCCAGGGATGCCGGTGACGCAGGGCCGACCCGGTACCGGCCGGTGCCGGGATCATGCCGGCTTCAGCGTCGCCAGCCGCCGGCCCATCTCGCCGGCCAGCGCCTGCAGGCCGCTGAGCGGCCGCACCATGACCTCGAACTCGGCGATCTTTCCGGCTTCGTCGAAGCGGATCATGTCGATGCCCTTGAGCTCGCGGTCGCCGACGCGGGCGCTGAACTCAAGCACCACGTTCAGACCATCTTCCGAGGCGAACTGGCGGTGGTAGGTGAAGTCCTCGAAGACCTGGATGACCGTGCCCAGGATCAGCGCCAGCACCGGCGCCGACTGGTAGGGCTTGTGGACCGCCGGCGAGCGGAAGCGCACGTCCGGCCGGGTGATGGCATCCAGGCCGGACAGGTCGCGGCGGGCGATCATGTCGTGCCAGGCGTGCAGCGAAGCGGCGACGGCGGGTTGCAGGGTGAGCGTATCCATGTCGTTCTCCGGTGGTGTCAGACAGCGGTGGCCAGGCGCACGCCCTGGTTGATGGCGCGCTTGGCGTCGAGTTCGGCGGCCTCGTCGGCGCCGCCGATCAGGTGCACGGTCATGCCGGCGGCCTCCAGCCCGGCCTGCAGCTCGCGCTGCGGATCCTGGCCGGCACAGACGACGACATGATCCACCGGCAGCAGCCTCGGCTCGCCGTTGATGCTGACATGCAGGCCGTCATCGTCAATGCGCTCGTAGCTCACCGCCGGAATCATCTTGACCTGGCGGCTGATCAGCCCGGCGCGGTGGATCCAGCCGGTGGTCTTGCCGAGCCCGTCGCCGACCTTGCTTTGCTTGCGCTGGAGCAGGAAGACCTCGCGCGGCGACGCCTCGACCTCGGCCGCCATGAGGCCGCCGGCCTGGCGGTAGGCGGTGTCGATGCCCCACTCGCGGTTGAACTTGTCCGCGTCCTGGCTGCCGCTCACGCCCTCGTGGGTCAGGTACTCGCTGACATCGAAGCCGATGCCGCCGGCGCCAATGACCGCGACCCGGCCGCCGACCGGCCGCTTGTCGCGCAGCACATCCAGGTAACCCAGCACCTTCTCGTGCCCGATGCCGGGGATCGGCGGCTTGCGCGGCACGATGCCGGTGGCCAGCACCACCTCGTCGTAGCCGCCGGCCAGCAGCTGCGCGACATCCGCGCGCGTGTTCAGGCGCAGGTCGACGCCGGTCAGCTCGACCTGGCGGCGGAAGTAGCGGATGGTCTCGTGGAACTCTTCCTTGCCCGGCACCTGCTTGGCGACATTGAACTGGCCGCCGACCTCGGCGCCGGCCTCGAACAGCGTCACCGCGTGGCCGCGCCGCGCCGCCGTGACCGAGAAGCTGAGGCCGGCCGGGCCGGCGCCGACCACGGCGATGCGCTTCTTCGCGGCCGTCGGCGCGACCACGATCTCGGTCTCGTGGCAGGCGCGCGGATTGACCAGACAGGTGGTGATCTTCAGCGAGAAGGTGTGGTCCAGACAGGCCTGGTTGCAGCCGATGCAGGTGTTGATCTCGTCCGCCCGGCTTTCGGCGGCCTTGTTGACGAACTCGGCGTCGGCCAGGAACGGGCGCGCCATCGACACCATGTCGGCGTGGCCCTCGGCCAGCACCCGCTCCGCCACCTCCGGCGTGTTGATGCGGTTGGTGGTGATCAGCGGGATCTTCACCTTGCCCATCATGCGCCGGGTGATCCAGGTGAAGCCGGCGCGCGGCACCTTGGTGGCGATGGTGGGCACGCGCGCCTCGTGCCAGCCGATGCCGGTGTTGATGATGGTCGCGCCGGCGGCTTCGATGGCCAGCGCCAGCTCCACCACTTCCTCGAAGGTCGAGCCGCCCTCGACCAGATCGAGCATGGACAGGCGGTAGATGATGATGAACTCCGGCCCCACGCGTTCGCGCACGCGGCGCACGATCTCGACCGGGAAGCGCATGCGGTTGGCGTAGCAGCCGCCCCATTCGTCATCGCGCTGGTTGGTGCGCGCGGCGATGAACTGGTTGATCAGGTAACCCTCGGAACCCATGACCTCGACGCCATCGTAGCCGGCCAGCTGCGCCAGCCCGGCGCAGCGCGCGAAGCTCTCGATGGTCTCCAGCACCTCCTCGTGGGTCAGCGCGTGCGGCTGGAACGGGTTGATCGGCGCCTTCACCGCGCTCGCCGACACCAGGCCGGGCTGATACGAATAGCGCCCGGTATGCAGGATCTGCATGGCGATCTTGCCGCCCTCTCGGTGCACGGCGTCGGTCACCACGCGGTGGTGCGCCGCCTCTTCCTCGGTGGTCAGCTTGGCGCCGCCGGCGAACACCAGCCCGCGTTCATCCGGCGAAATGCCCCCGGTCACGATCAGGCCGACACCGCCGCGCGCGCGCTCGGCGTAGAAGGCGGCCATGCGCTCGAAGCCGTTTTCCGCCTCCTCCAGGTTGAGGTGCATGGAGCCCATGAGCACGCGGTTCCTGAGCGTGGTGAAGCCGAGATCCAGCGGCGCGAGCAGGTGGGGATACAGGGTCGAAGACATTGTCCGGGCACTCTTTGTGGCAGCAGTTTATGCAATCAGTTGCATATTTAAAGACCAAAGCCCCATTAATTGCAAGTGATTGCATAACCTAAACCGCACTATCATCCGGTCACCTGTCACGGAAACCGTCCCGCATGTCACTGCCCCACGCCCTGCTCACGTCATTGCTGGAGCGTCCCTGCTCCGGCCTCGACCTCGCCCGGCGCTTCGACCGCTCCATCGGCTTCTTCTGGCCGGCCTCGCACCAGCAGATCTACAAGGAGCTGGGGCGGCTGGAACAGGCGGGCTGGGTCGCGTCGACCGCCGCCGAGGGCGCGCGCGGCCGCAAGAAGATCTACCAGGTGCTGCCGGCCGGCCGTGACGAGCTGCGGCGCTGGACCGGCACCGCCGAGGACCCGCCCCCGCTGCGTGACGCGCTGCTGGTGCGCCTGCGCGCGGAAGCCGTGCTCGGGCCGGCCGGGGTGGCCGGGGACCTGCGCCATCGCCTGGAGCGGCATCGCCGCCAGCTGGCGCTGTACCGCGAGATCGAACAGCGCGACTTCAGCGGTCGCGAGCTCTCGCGCGCCGAACGGCTGCAGTACCTGGTGCTGCAGTCCGGCCTGGCGACCGAGGCCCAGCAGGCCGCGCTGTGCGAACAGGCGCTGGAACTGCTGTCTGCACCGGAACCGGACTGAGCCGGCAGCGGCCGTCAGACTGGTCGCCGGCATGCCCCGGTGATACCCTCCGGCGCCGCAGGGCGCGCGGATCATCCGGCCCGCCCTCGATTCCGCCGCTCCCCTCCGCTGCCGCCCGATACCGATGAAACACCGCACGCCCA
>NZ_PTQZ01000018.1 GCF_002943415.1 Amnimonas aquatica
CGGGCATCCAGTAAAGTCGGCGGATATCGCCCCAGGGCGCCATGTTCAGGCGCAGTTCGACCAGCTGCGGTGCGCCCTGGGTCAGCACGCTGCGGCTCTGGCCGGTGGCGCCGGAGCTGACCGAGGGCCAGACCGACTCGACGCGCGCGCTGGCGCTGCCGCGCACGCGCCAGCCCACGGTCATGCCCCTGGGCCCCAGCGGCGCCGCCACCGGCTTCATGCCCGGCAGACGGTCCAAGGTCATCCAGGTCAGCCGCCACACGCGCTGGTCGCGGATCTCGTAGCGCACGCGCAACAGGTCGCTGCGCTGCTTGTCGAGCGGGTTGCTGAGCCCGCGCCGGGTGAACTCCAGAGAGCCGTCGGTGGCGAGCACGAACGAAGGCAGAGAGTCGCCGAGCTCGTCGCGGATGGGCCGGTCCACCCATTGCGACAGGTCGCTGGCGATCACCGCCTGCAGCCGCTCCAGCGCCAGCAGGTCACGCTGGCGCTCGCCCAGATGCTCGGCCGAACGACTGGTGCTGGACAGGAAGTTGAAGGCGCCCAGGCTCATCAGTGCCATGATCACCATGGCCACCAGCAGCTCGATCAGGGTGAAGCCGCGTTCGCGCATGGCTCAGCCTCCCCTGCGCGTGCCGCTGCGGCCGACGAAGCCGACCAGCGTCACCAGCGCATCGCTCTGCTGATTGGTCAGCGGATCGTAGGACATGACCTGGATCTCCAGGCTGCGCACATCGGTGCTCGGCGTGNTCGCGACCGGCCATGACCGTGCTGCTCTCCTGCTTGCCCAGATCGGGCAGGCCGCCGCCGGTCTGCAGCTCGGTCAGCGTGTTGCTCGCCACCCAGTGCGCCAGCAGGCGGTCCTCCAGGCTGGCGGCCTGGCGCGTCTGCTCGCGCGACTGGGTCAGCAGCGTCAGCGAGACGACGCCGAAGATGGCCAGCGCCACCAGGATCTCGATCAGCGTGAAGCCGCGTTCAGCGTGTCGTCTGCGCACGGTCATCCTCCGCCGGCCAGGCATCGCCGAGGTCTGTCACCGACAGGCCCAGCGGCGCCACGCGCTCGTCATCCAGCGAGCCGATCTCGATGGTGCCCGGCGTGGCCTCTCCGCTGGACATGAGCAGCATGTCGGGCACCAGGGCATCGTCCTTCGGTCGCTGCAGGCGCAGGCCCGGCGTCTCCACGGCATCGCGCCAGCCATAGCCGATGCCCGGCGTGCGATGCGGCTTCAGCACCACATCGCCGGTCAGCGGCTGCCAGTCGCGCTGCTGGCGGCTGAAACGCAGGAAATCGTAGCCGCCGGCGCGCAGCCGCACGCCGACCTCGATCTGCTCCGACTCGGCGAACAGGCGCGCGTAGTGGATCTGCGCCTGCAGGCGCTCGCGCTCCTGATGCAGGCGGCGCGCCGGATCGGAGGGGTTGAGGCTGACCACGGCGATGCCTGTGAGCACGCCGATCAGCACGATGACCAGCAGGACCTCGATCAGCGTGAAGCCCTGCCGGTCACTGCGCCGGCCCGCCCGCGCGGGGATCATTCGAAATAGATATCCGCCGCGTAGCCTTCGCCGCCTTCGGCGTTGTCGGCACCCAGCGAGTACAGGTCATAGGACTTGCCGTTGCTGCCCGGCGCCACATACTGCATGGGGTTCTCCCAGGCATCGACCGGGGTCTTCTTCAGATAGCCGCCGCTGGGGAACACGCGCGCCTCCGGCGAGCGGTGCACGAGCGCGTCCAGACCCTCTTCCGTGCTCGGGTAGCGGTAGTTGTCGAGCTTGTACAGCTCCAGGGCATTGGCCACGGAGCTGAGGCTGGCCTTGGTCGAGGTCACGCGCGCCTGGTCATCCTTGCCGACCACGTTGGGCACGATGATCAGCGCCAGGATACCGATGATGGCCACCACCACCATGACCTCGATGAGCGTGAAGCCGGCCTGGGCTCGCGGTGCCTGGGCCCGCTGACGGATGACGGAACGCATGGGGAACTCCTCGTTTTCTCGAATCGGTTCGGTCAGTTGACCAGATTGTTCATCTGCACGATGGGCAGCATGATGGCCAGCACGATGACCAGCACCACGCCCGCCATCATCAGCAGCATCATGGGTTCGAACAGGCCGACCAGCGTCGCGATGCTGCCGGTCAGCTGCCGCTCCTGCATCTGCCCGGTGCGCATGAGCATGTCGTCGAGCTCGCCGCTGGCCTCGCCGCTGGCGATCATGTTGGTCATCATGGGCGGGAAGCGGCCGGACTGCTCCAGCGCCGGCGCCAGCCGGCCACCCTCGGTGACGCGGTCGGCGGCCAGGGTCACGGCTTCGCGCATGGGCATGCTGTCGACGACCTCGGCGGCAATGCGCAGGGCATCGACCAAGGGTACACCGCTGCGGGTGAGAATGCCGAGCGTGCTGACGAAGCGGGAGGCCTGGGCATCGCGGATCAGTCGTCCGGCCACCGGCAGGCGCAGCTGGAAGGCATGCCAGCGGTAGCGGATCTCCGGTTTCTGCAGCAGGCGCCAGGCCACGAAGGCCGCGGCGGCGAACGCGGCCACCAGCAGGCCCAGGGAGCTGCGCAGGAAGTCGCTGGTGGCGATCAGCAGCTTGGTGATCAGCGGCAGCTCCTGACCCTGGTTGTCGAACACCTTGACGATGTCGGGCACCACGTAGGTCAGCAGGCCGACCACGATCAGCAACGACAGCACGGTCAGGATGGCGGGATAGATCAGCGCGCCCTGCACCTTGCGGCGGGTCTCGTAGCGGGATTCGGTGTAGTCGGCGAGGCGGTTCAGCACCAGATCCAGGTGCCCTGCCCGCTCGCCGGCGGCGACGGTGGCGCGGTACAGCGACGGAAACGCGTGCGGGAAATCGGCCAGGCTCTGCGCCAGGCTGTAGCCTTCGATGACGCGGGCGCGCACGGCAGTGAGCAGGCGCCGCACCGCAGGCTTCTCGGATTGCTGGGCCACCGAGCGCAAGCCGTCGTCGATGGTCAGGCCGGCCTGCACCAGCGTGGCGAGCTGGCGCGTGATCAGCGCCAGGTCCTGGGCGCTCAGGCCCGGCTGCAGGAAGC
This sequence comes from Amnimonas aquatica, assembly GCF_002943415.1. Classification (GTDB taxonomy): domain Bacteria; phylum Pseudomonadota; class Gammaproteobacteria; order Pseudomonadales; family Moraxellaceae; genus Perlucidibaca; species Perlucidibaca aquatica_A. The sequence continues at coordinate 3,052 of NZ_PTQZ01000018.1, forward strand.
TCAGTGCCGACAGGCCGCCCTTGCCGGACGCCTTGCTGTCGACCGCCTGCTCGACCTTGGTGGGCACCAGCCCCTGCTCGCGTAGGAGCTGTCTGGCGTGACGCTGGCTGTCGGCATCGATGATGCCCTTCAGGCGCTTGCCGCGCGCATCCACACCCACATAGTCGAAAGCCGGCATCAATCTTCTCGTGTTACGCGCAGCACCTCATCAAGTGACGTGATTCCGGCCAGGACCTTGGTCATGCCGTCGCTGCGAATGCTGGGACCCTGAGCGCGGGCGGCGGATTCCAGCTCCTGCTCCAGGCCGCGCTCATGAATGAGGCGCCTGAGGTTATCATTGATGCTCACCACTTCGTAGATGCCCGTGCGTCCTTTGTAGCCGCGATGGTTGCAGGACGCGCAGCCGGTGGCTCGGTAGATCAGCGGCGGATGCGCCGGATCGGCGCCGAGCAGCTCGCATTCGGCGTGATCGGCCGGGTGCGCCTCGCGGCACGACGGGCAGAGCACGCGCACCAGGCGCTGCGCCACCACGCCGATCAGCGACGACGACAGCAGGAAGGGTTCGACGCCCATATCGACCAGACGCGTGACCGCGCCCACCGCCGAGTTGGTGTGCAGCGTCGACAGCACCAGGTGACCGGTGAGCGAGGCCTGCACGGCGATCTCGGCGGTCTCGCGGTCGCGGATTTCACCAACCATGACCACGTCCGGGTCCTGGCGCAGGATGGCGCGCAGGCCACGCGCGAAGGTCATGTCGACCTTGGTGTTGACCTGGGTCTGGCCGATGCCGTCGAGCTGGTACTCGATCGGGTCCTCGACGGTGAGGATATTGCGCGAATGGTCGTTGAGCTCGGTCAGCGACGCGTACAGCGAGGTGGTCTTGCCCGAACCGGTGGGACCGGTGACCAGCAGGATGCCGTGCGGCTTGGCGATCAGCTCGCGCAGCTCGTGGTGGTCGCGCGGGGTCAGGCCCAGGGCCGACAGGTTGAGGCGGCCGGCCTGCTTGTCGAGCAGACGCAGCACCACGCGCTCGCCGGCACTGGACGGCATGGTGGAGACACGCACGTCGACCTCGCGGCCGGCGAGCTTGACCGAGATGCGGCCATCCTGCGGCACGCGCTTCTCGGCGATGTCCAGGCGCGCCATGACCTTGATGCGCGACACCAGCAGCGGCGCCAGCTCGCGCCGGGGCTGCAGCACCTCGCGCAGCACGCCGTCGACGCGCAGGCGCACCGACAGGCGGCGCTCGAAGGTCTCGATATGGATGTCGGAGGCGTTCTCGCGCACCGCTTCCTGGAGAATGGCGTTGATCAGGCGGATGATGGGCGCGTCATCCTCCTGGTCCATGAGGTCTTCGGTCTCGGGCACCAGGTCGGCGAGCTTTTCCAGATCGATCTGGTCGCCGATGCCCTCGGCGGCCTGCATGGAGTCGCCGGCATCGCCCTGGTAGCTGCGCGACAGCGCCTCGTTGAACTGCTGCTCCGACACCGGGCGGCAGTACAGCGGGCGGCCGAGCAGGCGCCGGGCCTCGGCCAGCGCGCTCAGCTTCCAGTCGGGGCGCGCCAGCAGGCACCAGTTGTCCTCGGATTCGATCTGCAGCACCAGTCCGTGGCGCTTGGCGAAGCTGTACGGCAGGCGGGTCGCCTGCGCCGGCTGCGGCCAGGCGGGTTCGAGGTCGGAATCGGGCAATGTCGCAGACATCATCAGTCGTGCACCCATATAGGCTTGAGAGAGATTGGCGGCCAGTCTACTGCAAGCCCCTGTAGCCCGACAGTGAGAGTCTGTATCGCAATTATTAATCCTTGCCAGAATCCGCGTGCAACTGCCGAAAACACGAGCAATCAGGCGCTGCCCATCGGTTGACGCTCGCTCGGCCGGATGGCTATCATGCCGGCCTCCCGCGAGGGAGCTCCACACCTATGGCTGGGTGGCAGAGTGGTTATGCAGCGGACTGCAACTCCGCGTACGCCGGTTCAATTCCGACCTCAGCCTCCAAATCCCCCCGTCCGTGACGCCCTGCCGCCACGGATACCGCAGCGATGATCCATCGCCGCAGTCGCGACATCCGTCCCTGCCCGCCCGGGTGGTGAAATTGGTAGACACAGGAGACTTAAAATCTCCCGACCTCGCGGTCGTACCGGTTCGACCCCGGTCCCGGGCACCATTGCGTCGTTTCATGTGCGCCGTTTCAGGCCGGCACCACCAGGCCATGCATGCCCCGCCCCGCCCGCAAATGCGAAAAGGCCGGACATTCCTGTCCGGCCTTTCCAGGCATGCATATTAAGAGAGGCTGCTCAGGCCACGGCGTTGCGCGCCCGCGCGGCGGCGATCTCCTCGTCGCTGAAGCCGGCTTCGCGCAGCACCTCGTTGGTGTGCGTGCCCAGGCTGACACCGCTGTAGTCATAGCGCGGCTGCGAACGCGAGAACTTGATCGGCGACGCCAGCTGCGGCTGCACGCTGCCGTCGAGCTGCGGCACCTGCACGATCAGCTCGCGCGCGACCGCGTGCGGATGCGCCGCGGCCTCGGCGAAGGTCAGCACCGGCTCGGTGCAGGAGTCGAGGGCGGCGAACACCTGCGACCACTCGGCCCAGGTCTTCTTCTTCATTTCCGCGCGGATTTCCTGCTTCAGCGCGGCCACACTGGCCGGGCGCAGGTCCAGGCCCTGCGGCGCCAGCTCCGGACGACCGATGGCGGCGCAGAACTGCATGAAGAACTGCGGCTCCAGGCCGCCCACGGAGAAATGACGACCGTCGGCGGTCTCGTAGCAGTCATAGAAAGAGCCGCCGTTGAGCTGGGTGTTCTCCAGCGCCGGCGCGTCGCCGCCCATGAGCGCGCCCGGCGCGGTCAGCGCGTGCATGCTGAAGGCGGCATCGGTCATGGACACATCGATGTACTGGCCTTCGCCGGTGCGGCCGCGGTGCAGCACGGCGGCGAGGATGCCGATCACGGCATGGCAGGAGCCGCCGGCGACATCGGCCACCTGCACGGCGATCGGTCCCGGGCCGCTGGCCTTGCGGCCGTTGTAGCCGAGCACGCCGGCGATGGCGAGGTAGTTCATGTCGTGGCCGGCGCGGTCCTTGTACGGGCCGGTCTGGCCGTAGCCGGTGATCGAGCAGTAGATCAGCCCCGGATTGATGGCGCTCAGCGCCTCGTAGCCGGCGCCCAGGCGGTCCATGACGCCGGGGCGGAACTGCTCGATGACGATGTCGTACTCGCGCACCAGGCGGCGCACCACCTCCAGCCCCTCCGGCGTCTTCAGGTCGACGGCGATGGAGCGCTTGGAACGGTTCAGGTAGCCGTGAGCGGCGGAATTACCATCGCTGCTGATCGGCGGCATCATGCGCACCATGTCCGGCCGGCTCGGGGACTCCACGCGCAGCACGTCGGCGCCGAGGTCGGCCAGCATCATGGTGGCGAACGGCCCGGGCAGCAGGGTGGAGAAATCGAGGACCTTGAGACCAGCGAGGGGACCGGGCATTGCATGACTCCTGACTTGTAGATGGCGGCGCTCGAGCGGCGGCCTGAATGCATGCCGGACAGATCGTGACCGGCTGGTCGTGAGGCTAGCGCCTGTGCCGGTGCCTGCCAATGACCATAATGCTCGATTGGTTGACCGCAACACTCATCGGAAGCCGTGCCGGGCCGGCTTGCGGACAGTGGTACGGCGGTCCCATACTGGACCGGCACCGCGCCTTCACGCGTCGCCCGCCGGGCGGCCGCCGGCAGCGGCATCTCCCCTGTCTAAGGATGTCGTTCATGCTGTCATTCCTGCCCGCGCCCCTGCTGGGATTCATCGTCGGCACCCTGCTCATCGCCAACACCGTGCTGCACGCCATTGTCATCCTGCTGTTCAGTCCGCTGAAACTGCTGGCGCTGCTCGCGCCACCGCTGGCGCCGGCCGTGCGCCGCACCATGGCCGCATTCCAGGAGAACTGGACCGCGCTCAACGGCGGCATCTTCCGCCTGCTGCCACGCATCGACTGGGACATCCGCGGCCTCGACGGGCTGCGTCGCGACCAGTGGTACTTCGTGGTCGCCAACCACCAGTGCTGGGTCGACATCCTCGCCGTCTTCCACGCCCTCAACCGGCGCGTGCCGCCGCTGAAGATCTTCATCAAGCAGGAGCTGCTCTATGTGCCGGTGGTCGGTCTGGCCGTGTACGCGCTCGACTACCCGTTCATGAAGCGCTACAGCAAGGAGCTGCTGGCAAAGAAGCCGCAGCTGCGCGGCAAGGACCTGGAGACCACGCGCGCGGCCTGCGCCAAGTACCAGGGCTATCCGGTCAGCGTCATGAGCTACCTCGAAGGCACCCGCATCACCCCGGGCAAGCACGCCGCCACCGCATCTCCCTACCGGCACCTGCTGCGCCCCAAGTCGGCCGGCGCCGCCTTCGTGCTCAGCGCCCTGGGCACGCGCATGGAGTCGCTGCTGGACATGACCATCGCCTATCCGGACGGCATTCCCAGCTTCTGGGATTTCTGCCGCGGACGCGTGCGCAGGATCATCATCGAGGTCTCGGTGCGCGAGATTCCCGCCCATTTCTGTCTCAGCAGCTACGAAAACGACGAGGCCTACCGCAACGAGTTCCAGTCATGGGTTGGCAGCCTGTGGGCGGACAAGGACAATAGGCTGGATGCGCTGCTGCGTTCATGACGGCGCACACTTTCAAATCAATCTGTTCCTGGTGAGTGACATGGGTGTTTCGCAACCTGCAAAATTTGGTGAAGACTGGTCCGACGAGCGCGTGCGCGGCTACCTCGACCGTCAGCCCCCGGCCGGCGACAACGCCGACTTCCACGTGCTCTACACGGCCTACAAGCACATGCGCGCGGATGACTTCGCGCGCTTCCTCGGCTACTTCCTCGAGGCCGGCCGCGACATCGAGGCCCGCAACGCCGACGGCCAGCGCCTGCGCGATGTCATCGCCAGCCACCCGCAGTCCGCCGCCTTCGTGCAGCTGCTCGACGACACGGCCGCCTGAGCCATGCTGACGCCCGGGCATCTGCTGCAGGACGACGAACCGCGCTTCGGCCGCTTCAGCGACAGCCTGCGCCACGCCGACGGCCGCGCCGATGCCGGCCGCGACGCCTTCGGCCGCGCGCGCGGTGCCCTCGCCCGCGAGCTCGGCTACAAGCAGTTCCAGTACTTCGGCGGCATGAGCGACACCCTGATCTTCGGCTGCGCGCTGGTCGACCTCGGCCACTCCAACAGTGTCTTCGTCTATGTCGTCGACACTGCCACCGGCGAGATCTTCAAGCGCTCGCTGAAGCGTCCCGGGCACTGGGGCATGACGCTGGCCGACAACCCGGTAGCCGGCCGCAGCCACTTCCGCGGTGGCGATGTCGAAGCCAGCCAGCACTACCGCGAATCGCCACGCGGCAAGTCGCTGTCGGTGCGTGTCGGCGACGAGCTGGAAATCGAGGCCGACATGGCCGAGACCGCTTTCGAACCCATGTCGCTGTGCACGCGCGCCGGCTATCAGGGCTGGGTCTACGCCAACAAGACCGCCGGCCTGCCGCTCACCGGCCACCTGACCTGGCGCGGCATCCGCCACGACCTGCGGACGCTGGGCGCCATGGGCCACCACGATTTCTCCTGCGGCTACATGCGCCGCGAAACCTTCTGGAACTGGGCCTGCCTGTCCGGTCTCAGCAGCGGCAGCGACGGCCGCCCGGTGGCGCTGGGACTGAACATCTCCTGCGGCGTCAACGAGACCACCCACAGCGAGAACTGCCTGTGGCTCGATGGCGCGCTGGTTCCCGTGGCCGGCGCCAGCTTCGACTTCCACCGCGAGGACGTGCTCGCGCCCTGGCATGTCACCACCCTCGACGACGCCGTGGACCTGCGCTTCACGCCGCTGGGCCTGTACCAGGAGCGCCTCAACCTCGGCCTGATCGCGAGCAATTTTCGCCAGGTCTTCGGCCGCTTCGACGGCCAGCTGCGCGTCGGCGGCCGGGAGTATCCGGTGCACGGACTCAGCGGTTTCGTCGAGGACCAGTTCGTGCGCTGGTAAGCGCACGGCATCGATCCGGATATCACCAGGCACAACCCGCAGGAGGCATCACCCATGTCGGACCAGCAGCCGGACCAGACCTCCGGGCAGCCCAGACCGGGCCGCAACCCCGAACGCCGCCTGCCGGCCGGCCACCCCGAGCGTGGCGAGGGTCGCCCGGCGACAGACCCGCCGAAGCGCGCCGAAGCCCGCCACCGGCAGGGCCCGCAGCCGGCGCAGCAGCACAAGCCGGCTCGCGGCAAGGCGCGGCTGCCGCGCATCACGGCGCCGGCGCGACCGGCCGAGGGCCTGCCGGAACTGGTGCGCGATTACTTCCGCATCCTCTTCGACCTGCGCTTCACCCGCTACCTGACCGTGCAGCTGCTGCCGCTGCTGTACGTGGTGCTGGTGATCGGCGGCATCGGCGTCATCGGTCAACTGGTCTGGGATGCCTTCGGTGACAGCGCCGGCCGCGGCCTGACCTTCCTGCTCGCCTCCCCCTTCGCGGTGCTGGTGTGGGCCTCGGCCTGCCGCGCCGCCACCGAGTTCCTGCTGGTGGTGTTCCGCATGTCGGAAGATGTGCACCGGCTGGCCGGCATCCGCCCCACGGTCGACAAGCTCGGCGAGCTCATGAACGGCGGCAACTGGTTTTCCCGGCTGATGTCCTTCTCCAAGACCGACCCCCGCGCCGATGCGCCGCCGCGCGGCGATGCCGGCAACCAGAATCCACCCGCGAAGTGAGCCTGCCATCGTGAAACTGCTGTCCACCAACACCTGCCGCGTGCCCCGCGATCTGGCCGGCGTCACCAGCTACGACCCCGCCGCCGAGGCCGATCCGCAGGCCGCCGGCCTCGACGAGGCGCGCAAGCAGCGCATCTGGCGGGCGGTCGAAGGCCTCTATGCCACCGGCATTTCGCCGGCCATCACCTTCTGCCTGCGCCGCCACGGCCAGGTCGTGCTCAACCGCGCCATCGGCCACCGCATCGGCAACGGCCCCGGGGACACGCCGGACACCCCGAAGCAGCTGGCCACGCCGGACACGCCCATGTGCCTGTTCTCGGCCTCCAAGGTGGTCACCGCCATGCTGGTGCACAAGCTCGCCGAGACCCACCAGCTCGACCTGCTGGCACCGGTTTCGCACTACCTGCCGGCGTTCGCCGCCAACGGCAAGAAGCACGTCACCATCGCCCACATCCTGGCGCACCGCGCCGGCATTCCGACCATCGAGGGCGACTTCGATGTCGAGCTGCTGTTCGACACGCCGAAAGTGGTCGATATCCTGTTCAACGCCAGGCCGGCCAGTCGCAGCGGCCACCGCGCCGCCTACCACGCGGTCACCGGCGGCTACATCCTCGGCGAACTGATCCGCGCCGCGACCGGGGAAGATGCCCGCGAATACCTGCGCAAGACCGTGCAGGAGCCGCTGGGCATGACCTACTTCAACTACGGCCTGAAGCCGGAGCATCGGGGCCGCGAGGCCATCGGCTACGCCACCGGCCTGAAGCCGGTGCTGGCGGTGGACTGGTTCCTGAAGAACGCGCTCGGCGGCGACCTCGACACCGTGGTCGACGTCACCAACGACCCGCGCTTCATGGACATCATCTGCCCGGCCGGCAACATCTTCGCCACCGCAGAGGAGGCCGGCCGCTTCTTCGAGCTGCTGCTGCGCGGCGGCGAACTGGACGGTGTGCGCGTGTTCGACCCGCTGACCATCCGCCGCGCCACGCTGGAAGCCGGCAAGCCGCAGTTCGACGGCACCCTGCTGGCGCCGCTGCGCTACAGCCACGGCATGATGCTGGGCGGCAATCCGGTCGGCCTCTACGGCCCCATGACCGGGCGCGCCTTCGGTCATCTCGGCTTCTCCAACATCTTCTGCTGGGCCGACCCGGAGCGTGACATCTCGGTGTCGCTGCTGACCTCGGGCAAGCCGGTGCTGGGCACGCATCTGGCGGCGCTGGGCAAGCTGCTGGCCACGCTGTCGTTCCAGCTCCCGCGCCAGTGAGACCGGCATGCCCGGCGGCAGCGGCAAAGCCTTGCCGCCGGCGCCGTCCAGGCGTGCCGAAACATCAGGAAATGAAAATGCCGCATCACCGCCTGTCGGGAAATTTACGACGGTCATCCGGTAACGGTATAATCGAAAATGTGTGAACAGTCATTCACTGAGTACGTTTTCAAGAGGATTCGCTTCCATGTCCACTGACGTCGCGGCGCCAGTCGCCGAAGGCACCGCCCGGCACAATCCGGTCAACTGGCTGGCCGCCAGCGTGCTGCTCTCGACCCCCATCCTGGCGCTGATCCTGGTGCCGCTGTACGCCTGGTTCAACGACTACAGCACCGCCGCCTGGGTCAGCTTCGTGGTGCTCAGCGCCCTCAACGGCATTTCCATCACCGGCGGCTACCACCGCCTGTGGGCCCACCGCGCCTACGAGGCACACTGGTCGCTGCGCCTGTTCTTCATGCTCTTCGGCACCATGGCGACGCAGAACAGCATCCTGGTCTGGGCCTCGAGCCACCGCACGCACCACCGCCATGTCGATGACATCGACCACGACCCGTACTCGGTGAAGCGCGGCTTCTGGTTCTCGCACATCGGCTGGATGCTGCGCCACTACGAGTCGGGCAAGGAAGACTTCCGCAACGCGCCGGACCTGCTCAACGACCCCATCGTCATGTTCCAGCACAAGCACTACCTGCCGCTGGTGCTGCTGATGAACTTCGGCGTGCCGGTCGCCATCGGCCTCATGGTCGGCGACCTGTGGGGCGTGGTGTTGCTCGGCGGCCTGTTCCGCCTGGTCTGGAGCCACCACACGACCTTCTTCATCAACTCGCTGGCGCACATGTGGGGCAGCCGCCCGTACACCGACGAGAACACCGCCCGCGACAACCCGGTGCTGGCGCTGTTCACCTACGGCGAGGGCTACCACAACTATCACCACATCTTCCAGTACGACTACCGCAACGGCATCCGCTGGTACCAGTTCGACCCGACCAAGTGGCTGATCGCCTCCATGTCGTGGATCGGCGTCACGCGCAACCTGAAGCGCTGCCCGGAGTTCGCCATCGAGAAGGCCAAGCTGACCATGCAGTTCAAGCAGGCCGAGGCCAAGCTCTCGCTGCAGGCTGCCGGCCATGCCCAGCTGGAAGCCTGGCGCGCCAAGCTGGCCCAGGAGTACGAGCACTTCACGCAGGTGCTCAATGACTGGAGCAAGCTCAAGGAAACCTGGTACGCCGAGAAGAAGGAACAGCTCCTGCACAAGTGGGAAGAAGCCAGCTTCCGCACCCGCTTCCAGGAAATCGAGTACCGCCTCAAGATGCAGCGCAAGCGCCTGCGCCTGCTGACCGCGCAGGTCGCCGCCTGAGCGTGCTGCCCGCGTTCGACAACAGCTACATCCGCCTGCCGGAGCCGCTCTGGCGCCGGCAGGCGCCCTCCCCGCTGCGCAATCCCCGCCTGCTGTCACTGAACCGTCCGCTGCTCGACGAGCTCGGGCTGGATGCCGCCTGGTGGTCGTCTCCGGAAGCACTGGCCGGTCTCTCCGGCCATGCCGTGTGGCCGGGCGCCGATCCGGTCGCCATGAAATACGGCGGGCACCAGTTCGGTGTTTGGAACCCCGACCTGGGTGACGGCCGCGGCCTGTTGCTGGGCGAAATCCTGGCGCCGGGCGGACAGCGGCTTGACCTGCACCTCAAGGGCAGCGGCCCGACGCCGTTCTCGCGCATGGGCGACGGCCGCGCCGTGCTGCGCTCCAGCGTGCGCGAATACCTGGCCGGCGAGGCCCTGCACGCGCTGGGCGTGCCGACGACACGGGCGCTGGCGCTGGTCGGCTCGGACGAGCCGGTGCGCCGCGAAGGCGTAGAGACCGGCGCCACCCTGCTGCGCGTAGCCGACAGCCACATCCGCTTCGGCCATTTCGAGTGGCTGCACCACGCCGGGCATCACGCCCTGCTGCCGGTACTGGCGGACTACGTGATCGATCGCCACTACCCGGAATGCCGCGACCAGCCGGAGCCCTACCAGGCGCTGCTCGCCGGCATCGTCGAGCGCACCGCGCGACTGATGGCGCAGTGGCAGTGTGTCGGCTTCGCGCACGGGGTCATGAACACCGACAACTTCTCCATCAGCGGGCAGACACTGGACTTCGGGCCCTACGGCTTCCTCGAGGCCTACGACCCCTTCCACATCTGCAACCACTCCGACCACAGCGGCCGCTACGCCTGGCACATGCAGCCGTCGATCGGCCTGTGGAACCTGAACGCGCTGGCGCATGCGCTGTCGCCGCTGATTCCGGTGCCGGCGCTGAAGGAATGCCTGCTGCGTTACGAGCCGGCGCTGATCGCGCACTACGATGACGGCATGCGCGCACGCCTCGGCCTGCGCACGCGCGAGGACGATGACCGCCAGCTGGTGCAGGACTGGCTGGACCTGCTGCAGAAAGGCCGGCGCGACCTGCCGCGCAGCTTCCGCGCGCTGTCGGAATCGACCGTGGATGACCTGCTGGCCGGCGTGGCGCAGACCTGGGGCGAGCAGAAGGAAGCCGCCGAGGCCTGGCTGCGGCGCTACCGCGAGCGGCTGGCGCGCGAGGGACGCGACGAAGCCCGGCGCATGGCCGACATGCAGGCGGTCAACCCCTGCTACGTGTTGCGGAACTATCTGGCCGAGCTGGCCATCACGGATGCGAACAAGGGCGACACGGCACGTCTGGAGGAACTGCTGCAGGTGGTGCAGAACCCGTTCACGCCAC
>NZ_PTQZ01000180.1 GCF_002943415.1 Amnimonas aquatica
GGCCGCCGCCAGGCCGGCGAGCCGCTGGCGAGCTTCACGCCCGCCCTGCCGCCGGGCTGGCGGGTGATATGGCGCGGCTTTCGCGGCGAGCCCTGGCTGCGCTGGTCGGAGGCCGGTGACGCGCCGGCGTCGAATGGCACCTTGACCCTGTGCCCGCCCGGAGCGCACGATGCCGCGCTGCGCCAGCTGGTCATCGCGAAGTCGGGACGCGTCCGCCTGGTGCAGCCGGCGCGGGTGGGCAACGCCTCGCTGCAGGCCGCGCGGGCGCTGTGCGGCTGGACGTGACGACCCGGCGATGCGCGGGCGACAGGGGGATACATGCGTGCGGTGGTGATTGGGGGCGGCATCAACGGCCTGCTGACGACGCGGGAGCTGGCGCGGGCGGGCGTCGAGGTCGTCCTGCTGGAGCGCGGCGCGATCGGCCGCGAAGCCTCGTGGGCCGGTGGCGGCATCGTGTCCCCGCTCTACCCCTGGCGCTATCCGCCCGCGGTCACCGCGCTCGCCACCCGGGCCCAGCAGGCCTATCCGGCCCTGGTGGCGGCCCTGCTGGATGAAACCGGCCTGGATGCCGAGTTGCAGCCGTCCGGCCTGCTGTTCATCAATACGCCGGATGCCCGTGATGCCCGGGCCTGGGCGGCCGCGCACCAGCGGCCGGCAGAAGTCTTCGCAGGCGCCGACCTGCATGCCCGCTGGCCCGGGCTGGCGGNCTGGACGGCGAAGCTGCTGCCCGGCGCCGCGCTTCCGGTACGCCCGATACGCGGCCAGATGCAGCTCTACCATCTGCCGCCAGGCAGCGTGCCGGCCATGATCCTGCGTGACGGGCACTACATCATCCAGCGTCGCGATGGCCATGTGCTGTGCGGCTCCACCATGGAAGACGCAGGCTTCGACAAGTCGACCACCGATGTCGCGCGCGACAAGCTGTCGGCGGCAGCCGCGCGGCTGTGGCCGGCGCTCGCCGGCGCGCCGCTGCTGCGGCAGTGGGCCGGGCTGAGGCCGTGGTCGCCGAACGGCATCCCGTTCATCGGCCCGGTGCCGGGGCAGGCTGGTGTCTGGGTCAATGCCGGCCAGTTCCGCAACGGGCTGGTGCTGGCGCCGGCGTCCGCGCGCCTGCTTGCCGATCTGCTGCTGGGGCGGGCGCCGGAAGTCGATCCGGCGCCTTACCTGCCGGCCGGCTGAGCGCGGGGAGACACAGGCCGGGGCTGCCGGCCGTCAGCGTGGTGTGGCGGCCGGTCGGGTCAGGGCTGCGGGTTGTCGCGGAACCAGTTGTCGCGGTGGGCTTCGGAGCAGAACACGCGTCCGCGCGACTGCGTGCTTTCGCCCAGCGGCACGTGCACGCCGCACTGCGCGCAGCGCTGCATGACTTCAGGCGTCTTCTGCTGGGCCTCGCCACCGGTGGCGGCGTCGTCCTGGCGGCCGCCCGGCGGCAGGGCCAGCAGCTTGCGCACCAGGCGGTAGCCGAACCAGGCAATGGCAGCCAGGATGAGCAGGCGAATGATGACGACCATCATGGTTGGGGGTTCCTTCTGCTGAGCCGTGTCCTCGACTATCCTAGGCGACTCCGAGCCGACTGCAAGCTGAAAAACATGCCCGCTGCCCCTCTTCGTATCGTCCTCGCCCAGATCGACCTGCTGGTGGGCGATATTCCCGGCAATGCCGAGCGCCTGGCGCAGGCCGCCGCGACCGCGCGCGACGACATGGCCGCCGACCTCGTGCTGTTTCCGGAGCTGAGCCTGACCGGCTATCCGCCCGAGGATCTGCTGCTGCGACCCAGCTTGGACCTGCGTGTCGACGAGGCGCTGGCGCGGCTGCGCGAAGTTCGTGGCATCACCCTGGTGTTCGGCCTGCCCGAGCGCGCGCGCGACGGCGGCCTGCTCAACGCCGCCTGGGCCATGCGCGACGGCGAAGTGCTGGTGCGCTACGCCAAGCACGAGCTGCCCAACAGCCAGGTCTTCGACGAGCGCCGCTATTTCGTGCCCGGCGAGCGGCCGTCGGTGTTCGAGCAGCAGGGCGTGCGCATCGGCCTGACCATCTGCGAAGACATCTGGCACCGCGCTCCGGCCCGCGCCGCGCGTGCCGCCGGCGCCGAGCTGCTGCTCAACCTCAACGCCTCGCCGTTCCATGCCGGCAAGCCGGTCGAGCGGCACCAGGTGGTGTCCGCGCGCTGCGCCGAGACCGGCCTGCCGGTGGTCTACTGCAACCTGGTCGGTGGCCAGGACGAGCTGATCTTCGACGGCGGCTCCTTCGCCATGCAGGCCGATGGCGGCGTGGCGCTGCAGGCGCCGGTCATGGAGGAGGGGCTGTTCCCGCTGGTCTTCGATGCCGCCGCGAAGCGCTTCCTGCCCGCCGGGCAGGCGGTGCTGCCGGGGCTGGAGGAGTCGGTCTACCGCGCGCTGGTGCTGGCGGTGCGCGACTACGTCAACAAGAGCGGCTTCAAGGGCGTGGTGCTGGGCCTGTCCGGCGGCATCGACTCCGCCCTCACGCTGGCGGTCGCCGTCGACGCCCTCGGGCCGGAGCGCGTGCGCGCGGTCATGATGCCCTACCGCTACACCGCCGAGATCAGCCTGGAGGATGCCGAGGCCGAGGCGCGCACGCTGGGCGTGCATTACTCGGTGCTGAGCATCGCGCCCATGGTCGAGGCCTTCAGCGAGACGCTGGCGGAGACCTTCGCCGGCCTCGGCAAGGACAAGACCGAGGAGAACCTGCAGGCGCGCTCGCGCGGCGTGCTGCTCATGGCCATCTCCAACAAGCTCGGCTACCTGGTGCTGACCACCGGCAACAAGTCCGAGATGTCGGTCGGCTACGCCACGCTCTACGGCGACATGGCCGGCGGCTTCGACGTGCTCAAGGATGTGCCCAAGACGCTGGTGTTCCGCCTTTGCGAGTGGCGCAACGCGCAGTCGCCGGACAGCCCGCCGATCCCGCAGCGCGTGATCGACCGTCCGCCCTCCGCCGAGCTGGCGCCGGACCAGAAGGACGAGGACTCGCTGCCGCCGTATCCGGTGCTGGACGAGATCCTGCGCCGCTACATCGAGGATGACGAGAGCGCCAGCACCATCATCGCAGCCGGTTTCGACGCCGCGACCGTGCAGCGCGTGCTGCGCCTGGTCGACCTCAACGAGTACAAGCGCCGCCAGGCCGCCATCGGCCCGCGCATCACCCGGCGCGGCTTCGGCAAGGACCGCCGCTACCCCATCGTCAACGGCTGGCGCATCGGCAACTGACGCCGGATTCGCATTCCGCTGCGCGCGTGACTAGCTTTCCCGGCACGACGCATCTCGCAAGGGTGCGCGGTGGCCGGGGAGGGCGTCATGGCGTGGTGGAGTCGTTGCATCGCGGGCGTGCTGCTGGCTGGGCTGGTGCCATCCCTGGTCCAGGCCGGGGCCGAACCCTGGCTGCCGCTGTCGGCGCCCGAGTCGCCGGCGCTGTGGTGGGCGCTGGACACCGGCCCGGCTGACAGCGAAACCAGCCCTCAGGCACTGATCGACAGGCTTTCCGCCTGGCTGCGGCAGGACGGGCCCATGCTGCGTCCGCGTCCGTCCGGCGGTCTGCGCATCGGCCTGCTGGCCCGCGTGCCGGATGCCGCCGGGCAGCAGGCGGTGCGCATCCTGCATCCGCCGCATCCGCTCGACGCGCCCTGGCCGGGGCCGGCGGTGACGCGTCATCGCGCGTTGTTGCTGGCGGCGGGCCTGCGCGTGCTCGAGGGTGCGCCGGCGTGGCCGGCCGGCCAGTCCACGCTGCTGCAGCTGGCGCTGCCGGTGCCGTCAGTGTCGCAGTCGCTTCGTGCCCGTCTGACCCTGCCGCTGGA
>NZ_PTQZ01000181.1 GCF_002943415.1 Amnimonas aquatica
GTTCTCCAGGTCCAGGCCCTGCTCGGCACGACGCAGAATCGGGCGCAGCTCCATGACCAGCTCCGGCAGCACATGCTCGGCCTCGTTGACCATGACCCGCAGCGCCTGCTCCACCGCGAGGCCGGCATCGAACAGGATGCGCAGCATCTGCACAAACAGCGACAGTTCATCATCCACGCGCTTGATGCGTGCCTCGGCGCGGCTGTTGATGACGCGCTTGGGCAGCAGCACGCAGACAATGACCACGGAAACCCCGACCAGCAGCGCATTCTGGCTGTAGCCGTNTAACCCGCGCGCCACATGGCCAGCGCCAGTTCGCCATCCTTCTCGATATGCTTGCGAATGCGCTCCTGGTCATCGAACAGGTCGGCGAAGCGCATGCTCAGCAGCTTGGCATCTTCATGCTGGCCACGCGCGGTCATGCGCCGCTCGACCAGACGCTTTTCCGCCGCCGCCCGGGTGACCAGCCAGATCACGATGCCGGCGGCCAGCACCACCAGCAGGAAAATCACGGTTCCGTAGAGCGCCGTCATGTCACACGCTCCTCAGCATTTTCCAGATCACGGCCATACCGGAAATCTGCATNGGTGAGCGCTCGCAGCTGGCGGGTAAGCTGCTCGCGCTGCTGGATCAGGGTGATGATGTTGTTGAGCAGGTCGATCAAACTGCCGCCGAAACGCGAATTCACGTTCACACCCAGCGAGAGCACCTGCAGCTCCTTGAGCTGGTAGACCTGCGCCAGGTCCTCGAAGGCTTCGGGAATGGTCATGCCAAGCTGGATGTTGCGCTGCAGCTTGAGCATGACCGTTTTCAGCGGCTCGTCGGCATCCTTGGTGGCAAGGAAAAAGCTGTCGGCCAGGGTCTTGCCGGTGCGCATGAGGCGTACCACCTGGTCGAGCAGGCGCGGCAGCTGCGACACGATCTGGTTCATGCGGCGCTGGTAGATGGTCCCCACCGCGGTATAGGCGAAGGCCGCGAAGGCGAAGGCTGCCAATGCCGCCACGGCGAGTCCGAACTGCACGGCCAGCAGCAGCAGGATCAGCACCAGCGCCAGCCCGATGATGCGCCGGTGCGTCGGGTCCAGGGTCACGCCGGCACGCTCCAGGTGCAGGGTCAGCCAGTCCTTGGTCGGAAACTCCAGCGCCTGCACGCCGGCGGTGGCCAGACGCTTGGCGACTGCCTCCTCCTGGGCCTGCTTCTGCCCGAGCCAGATCAGGAACAGGGCCCCCAGGCCCATGGCCATGGCCACCAGCGCATAGAGAATGATCGCCATGTCAGTGCCCGGCCTCCGCCTGCTTCATGAGCTCGATCACGCGCTGCTTGGCCGGACCGCTGGCGGTCTTGTGGTGCTCGCCGGAAATGCGGTCCAGCTTGAACAGCGTGTTGGTGACGTACTGATCATCACCCAGGTCGACCACTTCGGTGATTTCCGAGACGCAGCGGCGGCCGTTGGGCAGACGGGTCAGCTGCACCACGATGTCCACCGCGGACACGATGATGGCGCGCAGCGTGGCCTCGGAGATCTTCTGCCCCGACAGGCCGACCAGCGTCTCCATGCGCAGCAGGGCATCGGCGGCGCTGTTGGCGTGCAGCGTCGACATGGAGCCCTCGTGCCCGGTGTTCATGGCCTGCAGCATGTCCATGACTTCGTAGCTGCGCACTTCGCCGACGATGATGCGATCCGGGCGCATACGCAGGGCGTTGCGGATCAGGTCGCGGGCGCTGACCTCGCCGAAGCCTTCGGCGTTGGGCGGGCGCGTTTCCAGGCGCACGACATGGTCGCTGCCGAGCTGCAGCTCGGCCGTGTCTTCAATGGTGACGATACGCTCGTGGTGATTGATGAAGCTCGACAGCACATTGAGGAAGGTGGTCTTGCCGGTACCGGTACCACCGCTGACCAGGATGTTGGCACGCTGCCCCACCGCCTTCCTGATGAACTGCAGCATGTCCTCGCTGACCGAACGGTAGGTCACCAGGTCATTGGCCTTGAGCAGATCGCGACGGAACTTTCGGATCGAGATGCTGGGACCATCGAGGGCGATGGGCGGAATGATGGCATTGACACGGCTGCCGTCCGGCATGCGCGCGTCGACCATGGGGCTGGACTCGTCGAGACGACGGCCGATCGGCGCCAGAATGCGCTGGATGACGCGGAAGACATGGTTGTCGTCAACGAAGCGCAGCTCGCTGCGCTGAATCTTGCCGTCACGCTCGAAGAAGATCTTGTTGGGGCCGTTGACCATGATTTCGGTCACCGAGGCATCGCGCAGCAGGGCTTCGAGCGGACCGAAGCCGACCAGCTCGTCGACCAGCTCCTCGGCGAGGCGATCGGCCTCGTAGCGCGACAGCGGCAGCGAGTTCTCGTTGACGTACGCCGTCAGCTTGATCTGGACATAGTCCGTGATCGCCTGGCGGGTGTTCTCCAGGATATTGAAGTGGTCGTCGTCAACACGCTCGATCAGGTAGCGGTGAAAGCGGAACTTGATCTGGGCGATGTCCTGATCGACCTTCTTCGGCGGCATCCGTCCGCCCGGAATGTAGCCCGCCATGTCAGGCTCCCTTTATGCCACTGGTCAGCCCGCTCTTGTTCAGCCCGCTCCTGAGCCTGTCCAGCAGGCTGCCGGACTGTTCAGCGCCGGCCTTCGCCTTGACCACCAGCGGGGCCTGGATGAGCCCGGCCAGCTCACGATAGCGCTTCGAGAGCACATCCTGCGGCGCCAGCTCGAACATGAGCTGGCCGATGTTCATGGCGCGCAGGCGCAGATCGGCGGCAGCCGGCAGGTCGATGTGCTTGTCGACACCGAAAGAACGGGCAATGGCATTGCTGTCCGGAGAAATTTTGGGCTGGTAATGATCCACCAGCACGATGGGGTCATTGATGGGCACACCCAGCTGCTTCAGGCGGGCCTGGAAATCCAGGCCGGCACGGCAGCTGGTGATGGACTGGTCCACCACGAACACCACGTGATCGGCATTGCCGATGACCAGCTCGGTCATGTCCACGGTGGGCAGGCCGCAGATGTTGAACACCACATGGGTGAACAGGCTGCGCAAGGTGCCGACCAGCAGGAACATTTCCGAGGTGGTGATTTCACTCAGGTCGAAACCCTCCTGAGCGGCGGAAAGCACGCTGACACCGGTCTTGTGGCGAGGAAAGGCCGTGTCGGCCAGGGTCCGGTCCAGGCGACGCAGGTTGCGCAGGGTGTCCATGAAGCTGAACTGCCCTTCCAGACCGAAGACCTGCTGGGCCTCGGCGAACGGCAGGCCGATATCGACCAGCAGCACGCGATTGTTCGCATTCTGCTTCTGCAACGCGGCCGCGACATGCAGGGCATGGAAAGCCGACTGCAGCACGGGCCGCTCGCTGGCGAGCGTGACCAGCGTGCCCTGGCGCATGGGATCCTCGATCACCTCGGGCACACGTTCACCGAGACGGCGGACCAGACCGGACAGCTCGCTGGGACGGGCGCCGAAGGTCACGAAGTCCTTGGCGCCGGCGCGCATGGCGCCCAGCAGCCGCTCGGGATCCTGGGTTTCCGAGATGGCCACGCAGGCCAGGGTCGGACGCGCCGCCACCAGGCCTTCGATGAAGCGCACGTCCTCGATCCAGGCATCGCGCCGCACCGGCACGAAGACGATCGAGGCCGTGGCCATGGTGATCAGCTGCAGGACATCGTTCAGGTCGCTCTGCTGCGACATGACGACATCGGCCGTGCCTTCCAGGCTGGCCTGCAGCCACTCGAACTGGTCGCGGATCTGGGTAACGATAACGACCGA
>NZ_PTQZ01000182.1 GCF_002943415.1 Amnimonas aquatica
TACCTACTCAACTTGCTGATTTTCATCAGGTTTTTCAGCTTCGAAGCGCTCAGCGCGTCGGTGTGGGGCGCATTATAGGGGGCTCAGACGGCACGTCAACAGGATTTTCAAAATCCCTGAACGACTGCCTGTTTTTTGCCCGAAACCAGCGCTTTCAGGGCCTCAGGCCACGCCGCGCCAGCGATTCCACAGCGCCGCGACAGGGCCGGCGACCGCGTACAGCACCGAAACCGCCAGGATGCCGATGGGCAGGTTGTACATGACGATGCCGAACACCAGCACCACCGGCAGCATGACCACGAAGGGCACGCGGCTGCGGTCCAGCTCCTTGAAGCTGTAGTACTTGACGTTGCTGACCATGAGGAAACCGGCGGCCACGGTCACCAGCGCCGCGACGATGGCCAGCCCCGGCACCTCCTGGAGCAGGCGGTTGTCCACCCCCACCCAGACGAAAGCGGCCACGATGGATGCCGCCAGCGGGCTGGCGAGGCCGATGAAGTAGCGCTTGTCGACCACATCCAGCTGGACATTGAAGCGCGCCAGGCGGAATGCCGCCGCCACCGCGTACAGGAAGGCGCAGATCCAGCCGAACTTGCCCAGCGACTGCAGCGCCCAGCTGAACATGACCAGCGCCGGCGCCACCCCGAAGGACACCATGTCCGACAGCGAGTCGTACTCGGCGCCGAAAGCGCTCTGGGTATTGGTCATGCGGGCGATGCGACCATCCATGCCATCGAACAGTGCCGCCACGAAGATGGCGATGGCCGCCGCCTCGAAACGCCCGGCCATGGCGGAGATGATGGCGTAGAAGCCCGCCCCCAGCGCCGCCGTGGTGAACAGGTTGGGCAGCAGGTAGATGCCGCGGTGGCGGGTACGGCGACCGCCCTCGTGGTGCTCATCCTCGACCACCTCGAAAGTGAGGCCGTTGTGGTCATCCTGATCGTGCGGATTCTGCGGAACTTGCGACATGTAAAGACTCCTTTGGACGGAGCCATCATAATCAGAGCCCGGTGACGGCGCCACCGTCGCCGGCGCCATCCGTCAGCCATGTGCGCCAGGCCCGGGAGGGAAAATGCCCTCCCCGCCAGCGTGCCGGATGCAACAGCCGGACAAAGAAAAAGCGCGGCCGGGGCCGCGCTTTTCGGGAACGAGCGAAGCCGGCCACGAGGGCCGGCCGAGACTCAGTTCTTGCTCTGGTCAACGATCTTGTTGGCCTGGATCCACGGCATCATGGCGCGCAGCTGGGCGCCCACGACTTCGATGCCGTGTGCCGCGTTGTTGCGACGGGCAGCGGTCATGGAGGAGTAGTTGGTCTGGCCTTCCAGGATGAACTGCTTGGCGTACTCGCCGGTCTGGATGTTCTTCAGCGCCTGGCGCATGGCCTTGCGCGACTCTTCGTTGATGACCTTCGGGCCGGTCACGTACTCGCCGTACTCGGCGTTGTTCGAGATCGAGTAGTTCATGTTGGCGATGCCGCCTTCGAACATCAGGTCGACGATCAGCTTCAGCTCGTGCAGGCACTCGAAGTAGGCCATTTCCGGCTCGTAGCCGGCCTCGACCAGGGTTTCGAAGCCCATCTTCACCAGCTCGACGGCGCCGCCGCAGAGCACGGCCTGCTCGCCGAACAGGTCGGTCTCGGTCTCGTCCTTGAAGGTGGTTTCGATGATGCCGGTGCGGCCGCCGCCGACGCCGGAAGCGTAGGACAGCGCGGTCTGCTTGGCATTGCCGGAAGCATCCTGGAAGATCGCGATCAGGTCGGGCACGCCGCCGCCGCGGACGAACTCGGAGCGCACGGTGTGGCCCGGGGCCTTCGGGGCGATCATGATCACGTCCAGGTCCTTGCGCGGCACGACCTGGTTGTAGTGGATGGCGAAGCCGTGGGCGAAGGCCAGGGTGGCGCCCTGCTTGATGTTCGGCTCGATCTCGTCCTTGTACAGCTTGGACTGGAATTCGTCCGGGGTCAGGATCATGACCACGTCGGCGCCGGCGACGGCGGTCTGCACGTCGGTGACCTTCAGGCCGTGGGCCTCGGCCTTCTTGACGGTGGCGGAGCCGGCACGCAGGCCGACGGTCACGTCGACGCCGGAGTCCTTCAGGTTGCAGGCGTGGGCGTGGCCCTGCGAGCCGTAACCGATGATGGCGACCTTCTTGCCACGGATGATGGAAAGGTCGGTGTCCTTGTCGTAGTAAACCTTCATGATGCTCTGCCTCGGGATGAGTGAAGTCGGGTGGACGCCCGCGAGGGTGTCCGGGACGCGCACCTTACGACATTCACGGCATTGCGTAAAATGATATATATGCAATGCAATATGCCTGATATCGGCACAATTCCGCGCCGGGCGCCGCACGCCCGCGCACGACACATCACGGACCCGCCACAACCCCATCAAGGTGCCGCATGAAGAACATGGACGCCCGCAGCCTGCGCCTCTTCCTCGCCCTCGCCGACAGCCTGCACTTCGGCCGCACCAGCCGCGAGCAGCACGTCAGCCCGTCGGCGCTGAGCCGCATCATCCGCCAGCTCGAGGACACCCTGGGCACACCGCTGTTCCTGCGCGACAACCGCTCGGTCACGCTGACGCGCGAGGGCCTGCGCTTCCGCGAATACGCCGCCGGCGTGCTGCGCGACTGGGACACGCTGCAGCAGGAGCTGCGGCAGGATGGCGACACGCTGCGCGGCGAGCTCAGCCTGTACTGCTCGGTGACCGCCAGCTACAGCTTCCTCTACGACATCCTCAGCCGCTTCCGCCATGACCACCCGCGCATCGAGCTCAAGCTGCACACCGGCGACCCGGCGCAGGCGGTCGAGCGCGTGCGCGAGGCGCGCGAGGACATCGCCATCGGCGCACGGCCGGACAGCCTGCCGGCCGGCATCGCCTTCCAGCCCATCGCCCGCTCGGACCTGCGTTTCATCGGCCCGCTGGACACGCTGGCACTCAGCGACGAGCAGGTCCGCCAGCCCTCGCCGGAGAACTGGCGCGACGTGCCCATGATCCTGTCCGAGGAAGGCCTGGCGCGCACCCGCATCGAGCGCTGGTTGCGTCGCCACGGCATCCGGCCGCGCATCTACGCGCAGGTCAGCGGCAACGAGGCCATCGTCAGCATGGTCAGCCTGGGCTTCGGCATCGGCGTGGTGCCGCAGATCGTGCTCGACAGCAGCCCGCTGGCCGGCCACATCCGCAGCTATGACATCGAGCCGCCGCTGGCGCCGTACGACATCGGCCTGTTCGCGCTGGAGAAGCGGCTGAAGGAGCCGCTGGTAAGGGCATTCTGGGAGCGGCGGGCGGAGGGCTGAAGAGATCAACCAGACCAGATGCCAGAGGAGCAGACATGCCGGCACATGAGAAAATCAATTACGTCGAATATCCGTCCCGCGACATCGCGCAGACAAAGCGCTTCTTTGAGCAGGCGTTCGGCTGGGTCTTCGAGGACTACGGTCCGGACTACACCGCTTTCTCCGACCAGGGACTGGACGGCGGTTTCTTCAGGTCGGAGTTAGCGGCTCGCACCGAGACCGGAAGCGCCCTCATGATTCTCTACAGCGAAAACCTGGAAGCCACGCTTGGCAAGGTCGAAATGGCCGGCGGCGAAGTGATCAGGCCGATCTTCGCCTTTCCGGGCGGGCGCCGGTTCCAGTTTATCGAGCCAGGCGGCAATGAGCTGGCCGTGTGGTCCGAACCCGAGGCCTAGCGCTTGCTGCAGGTTACCGCCGCCCGGCAGAGACCCGGCCCTGACATTGCCCCGAAAATAG
>NZ_PTQZ01000183.1 GCF_002943415.1 Amnimonas aquatica
TCGCCGCCGGCGGCGCGCAGCTCGCGCGGCCAGCGCCAGCGCAGCTGCCCGAAACTGCCCAGCCAGTCGCAGAGCACGCAGACCCTGACGCCGGCGCGCGCGCGCTCGCAGAGCACGGCCAGCAGCTCACGGCCCCAGGCATCGTCGCAGATGCGGTAGTTCTCGATCAGGATCTGCCGGCGCGCGCCGGCCAGCATGGCCAGCGTGGCGGCTTCGTGTTCGCTGCTGTCGCGCAGCAGCTGCAGGCTGTGTCCGGGCTGCAGCGGGGCGCCGGTGGTCCGGGTGACCAGGGCATCGAGGCCGGCGTCACCCAGAGGCCTGCGTTCCGCGTGCGCCGGCATGCGGCCCCGTCAGCGGTCCGCCACCGGACGTGCGGGAGCGGAGGCAGGCGCCTTGCGGCGCGCGGTGTTTGGCGACTGCATCAGGTCGAGCAGTACTTCGCCGGCTTCGTTCAGCAGGGCCAGCTCTTCCGGACGTTCGAAGTTGGGGTCGTGGTCCGGGTTCTGCTTTTCCGCCAGGTCCTCGACATCCTTCCAGGTGTCCAGCGGATCCTGGCCCTTGGCCTGGCGGCGGCGGTTCTCGATGCCCAGGCGCTTGCCATCCAGCGCCTGTTTCTCGGCCAGGCGCGCCTTCTCGTTCAGGGTGGTGGTCTTCTGCTCCTTGATGTCGGCCAGCAGCTTCTGCTGATCGACCAGGTAGCGGATGTCCGGGCTCTTCTGTTGGCGCGTGCGCGAGGCCTGGCGCAGGCCCGGCAGGCGGCTGGCGAACTGGTCGATGCGCTGGTAGCGCGCGGCGCGGATGGTGTCCCAGGGCAGGGCGCCTTCCAGGGCGGACTCGCCGATCTCCTTGTCGTCGAACAGGTCGGGGAAGAACACGTCCGGCTCCACGCCCTTGTTCTGCGTGCTGGCGCCGGAGATGCGGTAGAACTTGGCTTCGGTGATCTTCAGCTGGCCGTGGCCGAGGTCGCGCATGGACTGCACCGTGCCCTTGCCGAAGCTGGTGCCACCGACCACGATGCCGCGACCGTAGTCCTGGATGGCGCCGGCGAAGATCTCGGCGGCCGAGGCCGACAGGCGATTGATGACCACGGCCAGCGGCCCGGTGTAGGCGATGTCCGGGTTGCCGTCGCCCAGGGTCTCGATGCGGCCGCGGGCGTCGCGCACCTGCACGGTGGGGCCGGTGCTGATGAACTCGCCGATCAGGTCGTTGACTTCCGACAGCGAACCGCCGCCGTTGTTGCGCAGATCCAGCACCAGGCCCTGGATGCGCTCCTGCTTGAGCTCGCCGATCAGCCGGTGCACGTCTCGGGTGGTGCTGCGGTAGTTCGGGTCGCCGGCCTGCATGCCCTGGAAGTCGGCATAGAACGCCGGCAGCTTGATCACGCCGATACGCCAGGTCTGGCCGTTGCGCTTGAGCTCGATCACCTTCTTGCTGGCAGCTTGGTCTTCCAGCGCCACGGCGGCGCGCACCAGACTGATCTCCTTGGCCGGGCCGCTGTCGCTGCCCGACGGCAGCACCTGCAGGCGCACCGTGGTGCCCTTGGCGCCGCGGATCAGCTCCACGACCTCGTCGATGCGCCAGCCGATCACCTCGGTGAAGTCCTTGTCGCCCTCGGCGACACCGACAATGCGGTCACCCGGCTTGATCTGGCGCGAGCGGTCGGCGGGGCCGGCCGGCACCAGGCGCACGACCTTGGTGTACTCGTCCTCGGTCTGCAGCACGGCGCCGATGCCTTCGAGCTGCAGGCTCATGTTGATGTTGAAATTCTCCGAGTTCCGCGGCGAGAAATACTGCGTGTGCGGATCGTAGGTCTCGGTGAAGGCGTTCATGAAGGTCTGGAAGGCATCTTCCGGCTTGGTCTGGCCGAGCGCGGTCAGCTGCGACTTGTAGCGCCGCTTCAGCGTGCTGATGATCTCGTCGCCGTTCTTGCCGGAGAGCTTGAGGCTCAGCGCCGCCGCCTTCAGGCGCAGGCGCCAGAGCTGGTCCAGCTCGGCGCGGCTGGTCGCCCAGGCGGACTCCTTGCGGTCGTTCTCGATCAGGGCGTTGCCGCTGAAGTCGAGAATGCCCTTGCTGTTCTTCTCCAGTTCGTTCTGGGCGAAGGTCAGGCGTTCGTACATGCGGTTCTGCAGCACGTTGAACATGCTGAAGGCAGGTATCAGCTGGCCGGTCTTGAGCTGGTCGTCGAAGCGAAGCTTGTTGACTTCGAAACGCTGGATGTCGCTGGCGAGGAAGTACACGCGCTGGCCGTCCATGGCGGCCAGGTAGCGCTTCCACACGGCCTCGGACAGCTGGTCGTTGAGCGGCGTCTTGTTGTAGTGCAGCACGCTGAGCTGGCGTGTCACCAGCCGCGCCACCTTGCTCTGCGCATCGGTCGGCTGCAGCGCTTCACGGGTTTGCGCAGCGGCGGCCGGGGCGCTGTTCAGCGCCAGCGCCGGCAGCGGCGTCGCGAGCAGGGCGATCNGCTCGCGGACCCCTGATGGTGGATGTCGGCGGTCTCGGCCTGACCGCCGAGGATCGTGAGGTGCTTGCCCATCCGCTGGTGGGCAGCGTGATCCTGTTCAGCCGCAATGTGGACACGCCCGAACAGATCAGGGCGTTGACCGACGACATGCGCGCGGTGCGGCCGAACCTGCTGATCGCCGTCGATCAGGAGGGCGGGCGCGTGCAGCGTTTCCGCGAAGGCTTCACCCGCCTGCCGGCCATGCGCGGCTTCGGCCACCAGTACGACAGCGACCCCGCCGCCGCGCTGGCCGCCGCCCGCGCCTGCGGCGAGCTGATGGCGCGCGAGGTCCGTGCCGTCGGTGTCGACTTCAGTTTCGCGCCGGTGCTGGACCTGGATGCCGGCGTCAGCGGCGTGATCGGCGACCGTGCCTTCCACAGCCGGCCGGAGCCGGCCATCGCGCTGGTGCGTGCCTTCATGCAGGGCATGAAGGCCGCCGGCATGATGACCATCGGCAAGCACTTCCCCGGCCACGGCTCGGTGGCCGCCGACTCCCACCTGGCCTTGCCGGTGGATGACCGCTCCTGGGCCGAGATCGAAGCCTACGACCTTCGCCCCTTCGCTGCGCTGGCTGCCGAGCTGGACGGCATCATGCCGGCGCACGTGGTCTACCCGCAGGTCGACCCGCTGCCGGCCGGCTTCTCGCCGTTCTGGCTGCGGACCGTGCTGCGCGAGCGCCTGGGCTTCAAGGGCGTGATCTTTTCCGATGACCTGTGCATGGAAGGCGCGGTCGGTGTCGGCCCCATGCGCGAGCGCGTCGATGTCGCCCTCGAGGCGGGCTGCGACGTGGTGCTGATCTGCAACAACCGGGCGGAAGTGCTGTGCGTGCTGAACTGAGGGGCGGCCGGGGCGCTGGCGTGGCCCCGGGTCAGAGCGGCAGCGCCAGATGTATTTTGATGGCTTCTTCCACGCCCAGCATGTCGGCCTTGGAGAGTTTATCCATCTGAGCTTTCAGTCGGGATTTGTCGGCGGCCATGATCTGGTCGGCCATGGCCTTGCTGCGCTGCCCGCCTGCGATGACCAGCGCCTCGCCCGGATAGATGCGCTCCGTGCTGCTGGTGAGCGGCACGACCACGACCCGGACCAGATGCCGGTTCGCTGCATCGTTGCTGACAATGACCGCAGGGCGGGTCTTGCGGATTTCACTGCCCACCGCCGGATCAAACTCCACCCACCAGACCTCACCGCGTTTCA
>NZ_PTQZ01000184.1 GCF_002943415.1 Amnimonas aquatica
GCCGGACTGCGCGGTGCTGATTTCCCCGGGTCTGGACCTGACCTGCAGCGGTGCCGCGCTGGATGCCAACGACCGGAGCGACCACATGCTGTCGCGCCACATCATCGACCACGCCGTCGCCGCCTACCTGCCCGCCGGCGATGCCGCCGATCCGGTCGCGTCCCCGCTCTGGGGCGAGATGGCCGGGCTGCCGCCGCTGCTGGTCAGCGTCAGTGACAGCGAGTGCCTGCGCGATGACAGCTACCGGTTGCGCGACCGGGCCGCGGCCGCCGGCGTGCCGGTGCGCCTGCTGGCGCGGCCGGACATGACGCATGTGTGGCCGGTGTTCGTGCAGCTGTTGCCCGAGGCCGACGAGGATTTCCGCACCATCACCCGTTTCGTTGAAGACAGCCTGGCCGATGCCGGCCATGACAGGAGCAGGCAA
Organism: Amnimonas aquatica; assembly: GCF_002943415.1. Lineage (GTDB taxonomy): Bacteria > Pseudomonadota > Gammaproteobacteria > Pseudomonadales > Moraxellaceae > Perlucidibaca > Perlucidibaca aquatica_A. The sequence continues at coordinate 425 of NZ_PTQZ01000184.1, forward strand.
TGACCGTCCCGCAGCATGAAGTGATCATCGTCGGAGGCGGCTTCTCCGGCATCGGCGCCGCCATCAAGCTGGACCGGACCGGCATCAGCGACTACCTGCTGGTGGAGCAGGGCGACGGCATCGGCGGTGCCTGGCATTTCAACACCTACCCCGGCGTCGCGGTCGATATCCCGTCGCTGAGCTATTCGTTCTCGTTCGAACGCAATCCGGACTGGTCGCGCGTGTTCGCACCGGGCGCCGAGCTCAAGGCCTATGCCGAGCACTGTGTCGACAAGTACGGCATCCGCGGGCGCATCCGTCTCAATACCGGCATCACCGGTGCGCGCTTCGACGAGCAGACCGACCTCTGGCACCTGTCCACCAGCAGCGGCGAGACGCTGACGGCGCGCCATGTCATCGGCGCCACCGGCGTGCTGACCCAGCCCAAGCTGCCGGAAATTCCCGGCATCGCCAGCTTCGGCGGCGTGACCATGCACACCGCGCGCTGGGACCACGGCGTCGACCTGCGCGGCAAGCGCGTGGCCATCATCGGCACCGGCGCGTCGGCGCTGCAGGTGATTCCCGAGATCGCGCCGTCGGTGGCGCACCTGACCGTGTTCCAGCGCACGCCGATCTGGGTCATTCCCAAGCCGGACGCCGAGATTCCTGCCGGCGTGCGCCAGGTCATGGCGCGGCTGCCGGCACTGCAGCTGCCGGCGCGGCTGCTCAGCCAGGCCATCGTCGAGGTCGGCTTCGTGCTCACCGCGCACTACCACAATGCCCTGCACCTGGCGAAAGGCTACGAGAAGCTGGCGCTGGACTTCCTGCGGCGCGAGGTCAGCGATCCGGTGACGTGCGACAAGCTGACGCCGAAGTACGGCTTCGGCTGCAAGCGCCCGAGCACGTCCAACACCTATCTCAAGACTTTCAATCGCGACAACGTGGCACTGGTCACCGAGGCCATCACGGAGGTCACCGCCGAGGGCGTGCGCACGCGCGACGGGGTGCTGCACGAGGTCGATGTGCTGATCTGCGCCACCGGCTTCAAGGTCTTCGAGAGCGGCAACATGCCGCCCTTCGAGGTCACCGGTCTCGGCGGCCGCGATCTGGAAGGCTGGTGGGATGATCACCGCTACCAGGCCTATGAAGGGGTGTCCATGCCCGGCTTCCCCAACTTCTTCCTGATCCTGGGGCCGAACGGCTACAACGGGGCGTCGTACTTCCAGCTCATCGAGCAGCAGACCCGGCACATCGCGCGCTGCCTGACGCAGGCGCGCAAGCAGCGGGCCACGCGCATCGAGGTGCGTCAGGAGGCCAACGACCGCTTCTTCAACGACATGAAGGCGCGCAGCGGGCGGCAGGTGTTCTTCAACAACAGCTGCGGCAGCGCCAACAGCTACTACTTCGACAAGCACGGCGACGTGCCGTTCCGGCCGGCCACCAGCCTCGAGGCGCACTGGCGCAGCATGCGCTTCCCGCTCAGTGACTACCGGTTCTCGTCGGTCGGCTGACCACTGCTGCGGAGGCGGGCATCCGCCTCCGCAGCAGTGGTCAGGGCGGCCGGCGGCTCAGAGGTACTTGGCCAGCAGGTCGCGCGCCCGGATCTGGGCGTCCATGACGGTCATGAAGGTGTATGCGCCCATGAGCTTGCGGCTCAGGAACATGAACTCCTTGGGCGGCACGGTGAACTGCTTGCTCACCGCCGAGCGGGTCGCCAGCGTGGTGGCGCGCACGTGCAGGCGGCTGCGCGCCCAGCAGTAGTCGCCGTCGGCATTGAGCACTTCCGGCGGCACCCTGGCGCTGTCGGCGAAGGGCTCGAAGGCGAGGAAGGCGAGGTCGATGAAGCTTTCCCGCGTGGTGGCGCTGAGGCCGTCGAAGAAGCGGAAGCCCTTCATGGCCTCGAGCATGGCGGAGCGGTCGGCATGGAACGAGGCCCGCGTCATGCCGCGCGCCAGCTTCAGCAGGTCTTCCGGGAAATCGCGCACGGCGCCGAAGTCGAGCAGGATGATCTGGTCCTGCTTGCCGTGGTCGTCGCCGAGGCGCACGAGGTAGTTGCCAAAGTTGGGGTCGGTCTGGATCTGGCCCCAGAGGAATACCTCGCGGCAGCAAATGTCCAGCGCCGCCAGCGAGATGGCGTTGCGGCGTTCCTGCGACAGCTGCAGCACGGCCTGGCTGTTGACCGGCACGCCACGCTCGTAGGACATGACCAGCAGCGTGTCGGTGCAGTATTCCGGGTAGATCAGCGGCACCACGTAGCGCGGATCGTCCTTCAGGTAGTCGCGGAAGTGCCGGGTGGTCTCGGCCTCCAGCGGGTAGTTGACCTCGCGGTGCATCATGGTGCGGACTTCGTCGAGCCATTCGTCGAAGTCGCGCGTCTGCGGCACGGCGCGGGTCAGGCGCAGCATCTGGGTGACCAGGTTGAGGTCGGAGTCGATGGCGTCGGCCACGCCCGGGTACTGGATCTTCAGTACCAGCTCGGCGCCGTCGCTGCGGCGGCGGGCGCGGTGCACCTGCGCCAGCGAGGCTGCACCCAGCGGTTCCGGGTTGATGTCGAGCTCGTCGAAGCGGTAGCCGAGCTGCTCGCGCACCAGCGGCTCTAGCGTCGACCAGGCCAGCGCGGTGGTGCTGTCATTGAGCTTGTGCAGGGCCGCGGTGATCTCCTCGGGCAGGAAATGCTCGCCGTAAAGCGCCATCATCTGGCCGATCTTGACCACGCTGCCCTTGAGCTTGCCGAGTTCGCTCACCAGGTAGTCGGCCTGTTCGGCGAGCGCGCGGCGTCGTGCCGTGGCGCGGTTTTCCGGCGCCGCGAACATGGAGCCGGCGGCCGACGCGGCCATGCGCGTGCCGGCCAGCAGCGAGGCCTTGGCGATGGAGAAACGGCGCTCGAAGGCGCCGGTCTTCAGTCGGGTGAGGCGGTCGTCGCTCATGCCTGGGCATCCTTGTGCTGGAAATTCAGGGCCTTAGTTTACCTGAGCCGGTGCCGTCATGCGCCACAGGCCGTCATGCTCGGCGGCGCGACCTTCGTCGGCCAGCTTGATCAGGTGGGCGAGCAGGCTGAAGCGCGCCACCGGGTGCAGCCAGGGCTGCACATCGTCGTAGACCAGCGGCACCAGCGCCTCCAGCGACACCGCGCCGGCATCGCCGAGGCGCTGCACGGTCTTGTCTTCGCGCTGCTGGCGGTGGGCAAGGGTGGCGCGCACCACCGCCTCGGCATCGGTCATGACCTTGCCGTGGCCGG
>NZ_PTQZ01000185.1 GCF_002943415.1 Amnimonas aquatica
ATGACATAGCTGACACAGATGCACTGCGTGAACAATTAGTCCCGGGGAAGAGTCTGGTCATCGTGGGTGGCGGTTTTATCGGCCTTGAGGTGGCAGCCAGCGCTATCAAAAAAGGCGTTAATGTCACGGTGCTGGAAGCCGCCGAGCGTCTTATGCAGCGCGTTACGGGCCCGGAGATGTCGGCGTTCTTTTACGCCAAACACAGTGGCGCTGGCGTGGATGTACGCCTGAACACAGCGGTAACCGGCTTTGAAGCGGATGATCAGGGTCGTGTGGCTGGCGTGACGTTGGCGAATGGAGGCACTTTGCCGGCCGATATCGTGCTCGTCTCGATCGGCGTCATACCGGAAACCACTTTGGCTGAGGTCGCCAGCCTGCCCTGTGATGACGGTATTGTTGTCGACGAGTTTACCCGCACCGGCGATCCCGCCATCCTGGCGATTGGCGACTGTACCCGCCACCGGAATCTTTTCTTCGAGAAGATGCAACGGCTTGAGTNTGCGGCGACGACCCTGATGGGAGAGGAGAAACCTTACGATAGCGTCCCATGGTTCTGGTCGAACCAGTACGACGTTCGCCTGCAGATGGTGGGGTTGTCGCAAAATCATGATCAGCGGGTGATGCGCGGCAGCCCCGAGGATAAGGAATTTGCGGTGTTCTATCTCCGCGAGGGCTGTGTCATTGCTGTTGACGCGGTCAATCTGCCCATTGCTTTCATGGTCGGCAAACAGCTGGTCCAGCACCGTAAGAGCGTCAGCGCTGAAGCATTGAGTGATTCGGGTACCGATTTGAAGTCTCTGGTCTGAAATATGCTCCCGGCGCAACGCCGGGGAGTAACTGTCGCCAACAAGACCGAGTCGGTAAACTCCGCAGTGATTACTGGGTGTGCGGCGTCTTCCATGGATGACAACTCCGATAGTGAATAGTAAGTAGCTTGGCTACGCGCTATTCATACTCTTGGAGGGCGGTCGGGACACAATACGCCTAGATCATATCAACCCGACGTCCCCCCGGTTTCAGTAGCACCCGGCTTTAGAGTCCAAGGGTAATTTAACCGCTTTCTCCGCCAGTTGTCTGGCATAGACCGAGGGCGTCATTCCGCCCAGCGATTTCTTCGGCCGCTCCTCGTTGTATTCCCGCCGCCACGCCTCGATCACCACCTGGGCGTGCGGCAAGCTGGTGAACCAGTGCTCGTTCAAGCATTCATCGCGGAAGCGCCCGTTGAACGACTCGATGTAGGCATTCTGGTTCGGTTTGCCCGGCTCGATCAGGAACAGCTTCACGCCACGCGCATGCGCCCAGGTCAGCATCGCCCGACCGCAGAACTCCTTGCCGTTGTCGGTGCGAATTGCCTGCGGCAGGCCACGACGCAAGACCAGACGATCCAGTATCCGTGTCAGTGACTGCCCGCCAATCGCACGTTCAGGCACGATGGCCACCGCCTCATGTGTGGCATCGTCGACCACCGTCAGGTTCTTGATCACACGGCCTTCGGCCGTGCGATCGAACACGAAGTCCATAGACCAGACCTGATTGGCGGTCAGTGGACGCCCCAGCGGCTGACGATCCGATACCGGGATCTTCTTGCGCTTGCGACGACGCACCTGCAGTTTCGCTTCGGCATACAACCGCTCGACACGCTTGTGATTCACCGTCAGGCCGGCCTGACGCAGCTTCAGGTAGATCATCCCCGAGCCGTAGCGGCGATGCCGCTGTGCCAAGGCCACGATCCGTTCTCGCAGGGCCTGATTGCGATCCGGTGCAGGCCGGTAGCGATAGGCACTGGCGCTCATGCCGATCACCCGCAGGGCACGGCGCTCGCTCAATCCATGTCTGATCATGCTGCGCACCAGATCACGGCGTGACGGTGCGCTCACCACTTTTTTCGGAGCGCCTCGCGGGTGACCTCGTTCTCCAGCATCGACTCGGCGAGGAGCTTCTTCAGGCGGTTGTTCTCGACCTCCAGCTCCTTCAGCCGCTTGGCGTCGGGGACGGTCATGCCGCCAAACTTGCTGCGCCAGAGGTAGTAGCTGGCCTCGGAGAAGCCGTGCTGACGGCACAGCTCCTTGATCGGCAATCCGGCCTCGGCTTCGCGCAGGAAGCCAATGATCTGCTCTTCGGTGAAACGCTTCTTCATGTCCAATCTCCTCAGGGTGGGATTGGACTCCAAAGCTACGTGCTACTCAAATGCGGGGAGACGTCGGGTGGCTTCGACCTTGTCAATAGGGACGCCCTGCTGTACGCAAATGGCATTCATCTCGTCATGCTCGCGAGCATGAATGCGCTCCTGGCGTATGAACTCGCCAGCAGCCTTGCGCACCTCCGGGTCGCGCAATTTGTCGAGTTGTCGGCGGGCCGAGTTCATCACCCAGCGCTCACCATCCGGTACGGCCGCCATAATGGCGTTCATCCAGTGCGTGCTCCAGGGGTCGTTGTTGAACCAGTGGCGGACGACCGTCTCACGGTTCATCGAAAAGTGGAGGTCACGCGTCACAACCTCGCCGTAACCGATCTTACGATTTGCCAGGGCCATTTGGATTCTCCCGCTGTAGCAACCATGCCAATCAACGTAATTGGTTGGTCAACCAAATGTCAATCCTGCCATATGAACATAGACCTGAAATTTGTATCAGGCGCCGTCGGCGCCTGAGTAGGCAGCGGCGACAAGGTTGTAAAGACGCTGATCGTGGGCGGGACGGGATCGAATATAGGCGTGCCGAGCGGTACTCAGGCTAGAATAGCGTTTCCGTTGCTCGGGAGGATGCCGTGAAGAAAAGTCGTCAAGTCAGGCCGGTTGCCCAGTCTGATCGTGATTTCGTGTTGAGTTCTGCCGCGCGTCTGTTCCGGGAGCAAGGTTATGACCGGACCACGGTCAAGGAGATTGCTGAGGCGTGCAACATGCTGCCCGGCAGCCTTCATTACCGTTATCAGGCCAAGGAAGACATTCTCGTCGATTTGATGCGGCTGGGTCTGGAGCAGGCCTCGATAGCCGTCACCCAGGCTGTGGCGGGTGCGACAAAGCCTGCCGAGCAGTTGCGCCGCGGCATCAATGCACACCTGCAAATGCTGGTCAGTGGTTCGGATATGGTCTATGTGCTGTTGTTCGAGTGGCGTTCCCTGCGCGGCGAGGCACGCAGGGAAATGATAAAGCTGCGTGACCGCTATGAGTCGTTGTGGGCCGCGATGCTGAAACTGCTGGCTGAGCAGGGAGTGATTCGGAAGGATATGGATCTGGAGCTGCTGCGTTTGATCGGCCTCGGGGCGCTCAATTGGGTGGCAACCTGGTTTCGTGAGGAAGGTCGCTATTCGCTCGAAGATATCGGAGATTTTGTTTGGCGAATGATCCGCAGTGCGGTGCTTGAAGAGCGCGAACAGCGTCGTACCAGCTGATCTGCAATGTTTCGAACTAGTTGCGTAGAATGCAGTGTTGCTCGATGCGAGCCGATTCAGCTGGCCGGGCAAGGTGAATCGGTGCTACGGGGCACGCTGTGCAGGATACGTCGACGCTTGGCACGCTGGAGGACCAGGCCTTTTCCTGATCATTGATTTACACAGTGGAGGGTGTGCAGCATTTTGTGTAACCGGGATTTCGGTTAC
>NZ_PTQZ01000186.1 GCF_002943415.1 Amnimonas aquatica
CCCTACGCCACCGATGCGGCCCTGCTGCTGGCCAAGCGCGCGGTCGAGGCCGGTGACCTGGCCGAGGCCGAGAAGCAGCTGCGCTGGGTGCTAGACAACGGCGCGCCGGACGAGACCGAGCATCTGGTCCGCACCCGCCTGGCCCGCGTGCTGGCGGCGCAGAAGAAGCCGGATGCCGCGCTCGCCGAGCTGGATCAGGTCAAGGATGCGTCGCTGGCGCCGCTGGTCGATGAAATCCGTGGCGACATCCATCTCGCCAAGGGTGACCTGGCTCGTGCCGCCGCTGCCTACAAGGCTGCTGACGCGGCCCTGGCCGGACGTGACGAGGCCCGTCCGCTGCTGGCGCTGAAGCTCGCCGAAGTCGGCCTGGAGCCGGCGCCGCGCAAGTCCGACGAAGCCGCCGCCGCTGAAAAGGGAGCCCTGTGATGAACCGTCGCCTGCGTATTGCCTGTGTCATGGCCGCTGCCGTGCTGGCGGCGTGCAGCAGCAACCCGAAGAAGGACGTCGCGCCGCTGCCCGAGCTGTCCGGCAAGGTGGTCAAGCTCGACAGCCGCTGGTCGGTGTCCGTGGGCGACGGTTCGGACAAGGAAGCCGTGCAGCTCGAACCCGCCGTGCTGGCGCCGGCCGTGTTCGCCGCCAGTCGCGACGGCGTGGTGAAGGCGGTCGGCCGTGCCACCGGCAAGCTGCGCTGGAAGCGTGATTTCAAGGAAGGCATCACCGGCGGCGTTGGCGCCGGCGACGGCGTGGTCGCGCTGGGCACGGCCCAGGCCGAGCTGCTGCTGCTCGACGCCCGCGACGGCAAGACGCTCTGGCGCGCGCCGCTGGGCGCCGCGCTGCTGTCGGTGCCGCGCATCACCGCCACCGAAGTCGTGGTGCAGACGCTGGATGGCAAGCTGCAGGTGTTCGAGCGCGCCGACGGCAAGCGCCGCTGGCAGTTCGACACCCCGGTGCCTCCGCTCTCGCTGCGCGGCAACGCCTCCCCGATCGTCAGCGGCGACAAGATGTTCGCCGTCAGCGGCCAGGGCGACCTGTACCAGATCGACCTCAAGTCCGGCCTGCCGGTGTGGCAGACCCGTGTCACCAACTCCCGCGGCCGCGGCGAGATCGAACGTCTCATGGACATCGACGGCGANTGCGTCGCCGCTGGCAGGTGAACATCTCCACCACGCAGAGCGTCGGCCTCGATGCCGCCCATGTCTACGCCGTCGACATCGATGGTTCCATGGCCGCCATCCACCGCATCACCGGTGCCATCGTCTGGCGCCAGGACGGCCTCAAGGGTCGCAAGCTGCTGACCCCGGTGGTCTGGCGCGGTCTGGTGGTGGTGGGCGACAGCGAAGGCTGGCTGCACCTGTTCAGTCCGGTCGACGGCTCCCCGCGCGGTCGCGAGCGCGCCGCGCGCGGACCGCTCATGAGCGTTGTGGTGGATGCACCGCAGCTGCTCACCCTGACCACCAAGGGCAGGCTGCGCGCCTGGGATCTGAATCCCTGAGGCGCCCGTTTTCCCCCGACCATGGCTCCGGCCTGTGAAGAACGCTGATTTATGAAACCCGTGATTGCCCTGGTCGGGCGGCCGAATGTCGGCAAGTCGACCCTGTTCAACCAGCTCACCAAGAGCCGCGACGCCCTCGTCGCGGACCTGCCCGGACTCACGCGCGACCGCAAGTACGGTGACGCCTGCGTCGAAGGCAAGTCCTTCATCGTCATCGACACCGGCGGCATCGGCGAGTCCGAGCAGGGCATCGATGCGCCCATGGCGGAGCAGTCGCGCCTGGCCATCGAAGAGGCCGAGATCGTCCTCTTCTTGGTCGATGCCCGCGCCGGCCTGACCCCGGCCGACATCCAGATCGCCACCGAGCTGCGCGCACTGAGCAAGCAGGTGCACCTGGTCGTCAACAAGATCGACGGCATCCAGGAGGAAGTGGCGCTGGCCGACTTCCACCGCCTCGGCTTCGGCGAGCTGCACGGCATCGCCGCCAGCCACGGTCGCGGCGTGACGCAGATGATCGAGACGGTGCTGGCGCCCTTCCCGGAAGACGAGGAAGTCGTCGAGGACCCCGAGAGCGGCATCAAGATCGCCATTGTCGGACGTCCGAACGTGGGCAAGTCGACGCTGGTCAACCGCCTGCTGGGCGAGGACCGCGTGGTGGTCTACGACATGCCGGGCACCACCCGCGACAGCATCTACATTCCCTACGAGCGCCAGGGCCAGCGCTACACGCTGATCGACACCGCCGGCGTGCGCCGCCGCGGCCGCATCAACGAGAGCGTCGAGAAATTCTCGGTGATCAAGACCCTGCAGGCGGTCAAGGACGCGCATGTCGTGGTCATGGTCATGGATGCCCACGAGAGCATCGTCGACCAGGATCTCAACCTGCTCGGCTTCGTGCTCGAGACCGGCCGCGCGCTGGTGATCGCCATCAACAAGTGGGACGGCATGACCGACTACGAGCGGCAGACCTTGCGCAACGACATGCAGCGCCGCTTCGACTTCCTGCCCTACGTGAAGATCCACCTGATCTCGGCCAAGCACGGCACCGGCGTCGGCGACCTGTATCCGTCGATCCGCCGCGCCTACGACTCGGCCATGATCCGCGTGCCCACCAGCCGCCTCAACCAGCTGCTGGCCGATGCCGTCGAGCAGCACCAGCCGCCGCTGGTGTCCGGCCGCCGCATCAAGCTGCGCTTCTGCCACATGGGCGGTCACAACCCGCCGCTGTTCGTGATCCACGGCAACCAGACCGAGTCGGTGCCCAAGGACTACAAGCGCTACCTGGAGAACGTCTTCCGCAAGGCGCTGAAGCTGCAGGGCACCCCGGTGCACCTGGAGTTCAAGACCAGCGACAACCCGTTCAAGGACCGCGTCAACAAGCTGACCGAGGCCCAGGCCGACCGTCGCCGCCGCCACGTCCAGTTCCACAAGAAGCGCGAAAAGAAGGGACGCTGAGCACATGTCCGCCGCGCCCCCGATCCGATGCGAGCGCGGATGCCGCGAGTCCATGCTGATGCTGCTGCCCTGGCTGCTGCCGGCCCTGGCGCAGGCCGACGTGCCCGGCTTCGGCGATACCGGCGACGTGCCGGTGGTGATCTCCGCCACCCGCCTGCAGCAGTCCCTGCTCGACACCCCGGCCACGGTCACGGTGATCGACCGCGGGCTGATCCGTGCCAGCGGCGCGCGCGAGCTGCCGGACATCCTGCGCTTGGTGCCGGGCATGGTGGTGGGGCGCGAATCGGGCGCCGAGGCCTTCGTCGGCTACCACGGCACCTCCGCCGGCGGCGGCCGGCGCATGCAGGTGCAGGTCGACGGCCGCTCCATCTACGAGACCGGCCTGGCGCGCGTGGACTGGATCGGTCTGGCGCTGGATGTCGAGGACATCGAGCGCATCGAGGTGGTGCGCGGGCCGAATTCGGCCGCCTACGGCGCCAACAGCTTCTTCGCCGTCGTCAACATCATCACCCGCGATCCGCAGGATGTGCCGGCCGCCGAGCTCAAGCTGAATCACGGCGAGAACGGCATCCGCGACGGTTTCGCGCGCATCGCCGGCCAGGCGCTGGGGGCCGACTGGCGCTGGTCGTTCAGTCACCGCGAGGAT
>NZ_PTQZ01000187.1 GCF_002943415.1 Amnimonas aquatica
TCGGGAGTTTCTGTGCCTTGTATATTTTAAATGAATGTAATTAAAAGGATTTTATCCGTTTTTCAGGCCAGATCCGGCCCCGGTCATTTCCGACTTGTTTCCGAACAAATGCTCAACATAGCCTTACATCAAGCAATGTGACGGTTTGTGATGTGCATGCCGGACGCCGCACCCGCGGACCGGCGCCGGAACAGGAGATGTCTTCGATGAGTACCGCAGCAGTGATCGATATGACCCCGAAGCACGTCCCGGCGGACGTGCCGGTGCGCCACATGGCGTTCAACTTCGATGCCGGCAGGGTGGATGACAGGTTCTATCTGCAGGCAGAGCTGGCCTCGGCCTATTTCGAGGCGCTGTCCATCTTCCTGACCTACGGCGAGGATCTGGTGATCGACACCGCCCGCCATCATCAGCAGTTCCTGACCGACCCGAAGCTGCGGCAGCGCGTGAGCTCGCTGATCGGCCAGGAGGCGGTGCATTCCCGCGTGCACAACGAGTGGAACGAGGTGCTGGCGCAGCACCGCTTCCCGGTGGCGTTCTACCGCTACCTGGCCGACAAGGTGTTCGAGTACGGTTTCAAGCAGCTGCCCGACCGCATGCAGCTGTCGATGATGGCGGGCATCGAGCATTTCACCGCCGTGCTCGCCGAGTTCATGATGAAGCACGAAGAGAATTTCTTCGAGTCGGATGACGAGCAGCAGCGCGCGCTGTGGATGTGGCACATGCTGGAGGAGTCCGAGCACAAGGACATCGCCTACGATGTCTACCAGACCCTGTCCGGCAGCTACCCGCTGCGGATCGCGGGATTCATCATCGCGGCCGTCACCATCATTGTCCTGGTGCCGTTCGCCGGCTCGCTGATCCCGGTCATCCGCAAGCCGTCCAATGTGCTCAGCCTGACCTACTGGCGCGACGTGAAGCGCAGCGCCGGCCTGCTTTTCGGCAGCAAGGACGGTGTCTACGGCAGCACCATCAGGCATGTGCTCGATTACCTGCGGCCGGATTTCCACCCCAACGACCACGACACCACGGCTTACCTCGAGTACTACAAGAAGCGCCTGCTGGATCCGGAGACCGGTCTGCTGGCCCCGTATTTCGTGCGCGAGTTCGTGCCGCCGCTGCGCGCCTGAGCATCTGCCGCCCGTGGCGCTCCCGCTTTTCCCGATCAACTCCCTGACAAGTTGGACATCATGATGAACTTCCTCAAGCGACGCTCCGCGCGGCCGAGCCACAACGCCCAGGCGGTGGTGACCGGCGCCGGCAGCGGCATCGGCCGCAGCTTTGCCCTCGAACTGGCGCGGCGCCATGGCGCCGTGGTGTGCGCGGACGTGAACCTGGAGGCGGCGCGGGAGACCGTGGCGCTGATCGAGCAGGCCGGTGCCCGCGGCTACGCGGTGGCCTGCGATGTCGGCGATGCGGGGGCGGTCCGGCAGCTGGCCGAACAGGCGGAAGCGCTGCTCGGGCACCCGGTGACCCTGGTCATCAACAATGCCGGCGTGGGGCTGGGCGGCAAGTTCGACGAACTGTCGCTGGATGACTGGCAGTGGTGCATGCACGTCAACCTCTGGGGCGTGATCCACGGCTGTCACTACTTCGTGCCCGGCTTCAAGCGCCAGGGGCGCGGCGCCATCATCAACGTGGCGTCGGCGGCGTCGTACACGGCGGCGCCGGAGATGAGCGCCTACAACGTGACCAAGGCGGGCGTGCGCGCCCTGTCCGAGACGCTCTTCGCCGAGCTGAAGAAGGACAACATTCGCGTCAACGTGCTGTGCCCGACGCTGGTGCCGACCAACATCATCAAGAACGGGCGCATTCCCGGGCGCTATTCCCGGCTCGCCGACCACGCCCTCATGAACTACGCCATGACCACCAGCGATGACGTGGCGAAGCTGACCCTGGACCGGCTGGACAAGGGGCATCTCTACACCACGCCGCAGGTGGACGCGAAACTGTTCTGGCTGATGAAGCGGGCCTCGCCCAGCCTCTATGCCAGCTTCCTCGGCTTTTCCTACCGCTTCCTCAAGTAAAGGGTGCAGCACGTGCCAGCAGCGAAAAAGAAAACCGCGACCGCGACCGCGTCGGCGCGGATTCACGACACCTTCATCGTGGGGGCGGGCATTTCCGGACTGGCCGCGGCCATCAAGCTCCGGGAGGCAGGCCTGCATGACTTCAGGATCATCGAGCAGGCCGCCCGCGTGGGCGGCACCTGGCGCGAGAACACCTATCCCGGCTGCGGCTGCGATGTGCCGTCGGCGCTCTACTCCTATTCCTTCTTCCCGAGCAGCAAGTGGAGCCGCCTGTTCGCGAAGCAGCCGGAGATCCTGCGCTACCTGGAGGAGGTCAGCGACACGCTCGGCATCACGCCGCTGATCGAGTTCGATACCGCGCTGGAGAACGCGGCGTGGGATGACACGCGCCATGTCTGGGTGCTGGATACCAGTCGCGGCCGCTACCTGGCGCGGACCGTCATTTTCGCCACCGGCCCGATCACCGAGGCGCAGGTCCCGGCGTTGCCCGGCCTGGACGGCTTCACCGGCGACATGTTCCATTCCGCGCGCTGGAACCACGACCTCGACCTGACCGGCAAGCGCGTGGCGGTGATCGGCACGGGCGCGTCCGCGATCCAGTTCGTGCCCGAGATCCAGCCCAAGGTGAAAAGCCTGCTCGTGTTCCAGCGCACGGCGCCGTGGGTGCTGCCCAAGCCGGACCTGCCGCTGGGCGATACGGCCAAGCAGGTCATCGAGCGGCTGCCGGTGATCCAGCGCGGCTGGCGCCAGGCGGTGGCCGGTTCGCTGAACGCGATCAACTTCGGCCTGCGCAACCCCGGCGTGCTGAAGCCGGTCAGCGCCGCCGCCAGGCAGCTGCTGCGGCTGCAGATCCGGGACGAGGGCCTGCGTCGCGCGGTGACCCCGGACTTCACCCTGGGCTGCAAGCGCATCCTGTTCGCCAACAACTACTACCCCGCGCTGCAGGCGGACAACACCACGCTGATTCCGCACGGGCTGGTCGGTGTCGAGGGCAATACGGTGGTCGCGGCCAACGGCGAACGACACGAAGTGGACGTGATCATCTGGGGCACCGGGTTCGAGGTCTCGCATCCGCCGATCGGCCGGCGCGTGGTGAATGCCAATGGCGACAGGTTGTCGGCGCTGTGGCAGAGCGGCTCGCCGGAGGCGTATCTGGGCGCGACCATGGAAGATGTGCCCAACGCCTTCCTGGTGCTGGGGCCGAACGTGCTGGTCTACGACTCCTTCATCGGCCTCGCCGAGGCGCAGCTGGGCTACATCGTGGACGGCCTGCGGCAGATCAAGGCCGGCGGCATCAGCAAGCTCACGATCAGGCCTGATGTGCTCAGGGCGCACAACGAGAAGGTGCAGCGGCACCTGCAGACCACGGTGTTCAACAGTGGTGGCTGCCGGAGCTATTACCTGGACCAGAACGGCCGCAATTTCGCCGCCTGGCCTTGGTCGCTGGCGGCCCTGAGGCAGCGGCTGAGCCGCTTCAGCCTGGATGACTACGATGTGCTGCGCGAGGTGGCGCAACGG
>NZ_PTQZ01000188.1 GCF_002943415.1 Amnimonas aquatica
GTTTTTCGTCACGATAGCGCAGGCGACCGTCGGCCAGCCAGCCCAGCACGGCAGGGTAGAGGCGGTGTTCCGCCGCGTGCACGCGATCGGCCAGGGTGGCTGCCGTATCTTCCGGTCTAACGTCGACCACGGCCTGGGCGATGACCGGGCCGCCGTCCAGCTCGGGCGTGACGAAGTGCACGGAACAGCCGTGCTCGAGGTCACCGGCGTCGAGCGCGCGCTGGTGCGTGTGCAGGCCCTTGTACTTCGGCAGCAGGGAGGGGTGGATGTTCAGCAGCCGGCCCTGGTAGCGGCTGACGAAGCTGGCGCTGAGGATGCGCATGAAGCCGGCCAGCACCACCACGTCGGGCTGCCAGCGGTCGATGATCTCCGCCATGGCGGCGTCGAAGGATTCGCGGTCCGGATAGCCGGTGTGGGCCAGCACGGCGGTGTCGACGCCGGCCTGGCGGGCGCGGGTCAGGCCGTAGGCATCATCGCGGTTGCTGAGCACGCCGACCACGCGCGCGTCCATGGTGGCGCTGCTGTCCGCCGGTTCGCCGGTCTGCCCGTCACCCGGCCGGCCTGCCGCCTGTCCGCAGGCCTCGAGGATGGCCTGCAGGTTGGAGCCGGAGCCGGAAATGAGCACCACCAGGCGCAGGCTCATGCTGGAGCTCCCGGGCTCATGGCGCGCGGAGCGCCGGTGCCGCGGACCGGGGTCGGACGGCACGTGGCGGAGCGGACGGCGGCACGCGGCATGTCAGGCGAAGACCACCGTCGGCTCGCTGTGCGTGGACGGCACGATGCGGCCCAGCACCCAGGCCTGGTCGCCGGTGGACGCGAGCTGCGCGATGGCGGCATCGGCCTGCTCGGCCGGCACCACCACGACCATGCCCACGCCGCAGTTGAAGGTGCGGTACATCTCGAAGCGGTCGACGTTGCCCTGCTGCTGCAGCCACTGGAACAGCGGCGGCCAGGTCCACGAGGATTCGTCGACGATGGCGTCGCAGCCTTCCGGCAGCACGCGCGGCAGGTTGCCGGGCAGGCCGCCACCGGTGATGTGGGCCAGCGCGTGCACCGGCAGCGCCTTGATCAGCGCCAGCATGGACTTCACGTAGATGCGCGTCGGCGTCATGACAACATCGGCGAGCGGGCGGCCGGCGAGGTCCTGCGACAGGTCGGCGCCCGACACCTCGATGATCTTGCGCACCAGCGAGTAGCCGTTGGAGTGGGCGCCGCTGGAGGCCACGCCGATCAGCACGTCGCCGGCCTTGACCTTGGAGCCGTCGATGATCTCGGACTTCTCCACCACGCCGACGGCGAAGCCGGCCAGATCGTAGTCCTCGCCCTCGTACATGCCGGGCATTTCCGCGGTCTCGCCGCCGACCAGCGCGCAGCCGGCCTGCAGGCAGCCTTCGCCGATGCCGGTGACAACCGTGGCGGCGGTGTCCACGTTGAGATGCCCGGTGGCGTAGTAGTCGAGGAAGAACAGCGATTCGGCGCCGCAGACCACGATGTCGTTGACGCACATGGCCACGAGGTCGATGCCGATGTGCTCGTGACGCTGCAGCTGCAGGGCCAGCTTGAGCTTGGTGCCGACGCCGTCGGTGCCGGACACCAGCACGGGCTGGCGGTAGCCGGCCGGAATCTCGCAGAGGGCGCCGAAGCCGCCGAGGCCGCCCAGCACTTCCGGGCGCCGGGTCTTTTTCGCCACGCCCTTGATGCGTTCGACCAGATGGTCTCCGGCGTCGATGTCGACACCAGCATCCTTGTAACTGAGCGAGGGCTTCTGATCGGTCATGGCAAAACTCGTGGGGCGGTGGCAAAAGATCGCGCATTCTATCAGGACGGTGCTTGCCCGTCATGGCACCGGCTACGCACAATACCCGCCAACTTGGCTGCGGGCGGCCCTTGCCGCCTTCCGCCCGTCGCGCCTGCCCGGGAGCTCCGCATGAAACAGGAACGCCGCATGAAAGAGCGCAACCGCTGGCTGCTGCTGATCGGCCTGGCGCTGCTGGCCTGGCTGGTCTACGCCCTGCGCCCCATCCTCATGCCGTTCCTGGTCGGCGCGCTCTTCGCCTACCTCGGCAACCCGCTGGTGCAGCGCCTGATGCGCTTCGGCTGGAGCCGCCTGACCGCGGTGTCGGTGACCTTCACCGCGCTGTGCACGGCCGGCGCCGCGGTGCTGGTCATCCTGCTGCCGCGCCTGTGGGAGCAGCTCATGTATCTGGAGTCGCGCATCCCCTCGGTGCTGCGCTGGATGAACCGGCACGGCATTCCCTGGCTGGAGCAGAAGCTGCGCGTCAACATCGACCGCCTGGACATGGACCTGATCTCGAACTGGCTGACCAGCGTCTGGCAGAGCGCCGACGCCGGCACCGCCAACATGCTCACCCAGCTGGCACAGTCCGGCCTCCACCTGGCGGCGACGCTGGGCCTGATCGCGCTGATTCCGGTGGTAACTTTCTACCTCATGCTGGACTGGGACCACCTGCTGGCGCGCACCCGCGAGCTGCTGCCGCGTCGCAGCGAGTCGCGGCTGGTGTCGCTGGCGCAGGAGTGCGACGGCGTGCTGGCCGCCTTCCTGCGCGGCCAGCTCATGGTCATGTTCGCGCTCGGCCTCATCTACGGTCTCGGCCTGCAGCTGATCGGGCTCAAGCTGGCCATGGTGATCGGCCTGGTGGCGGGGCTGGCCAGCATCATTCCCTACTTCGGCTTCGCGCTCGGCATCGTCATCGCCACCATCGTGGCGCTGTTCCAGTTCGGTCTCGAGTGGCAGCCGGTGCTCATGGTCTGGGTCGTGTTCGGCATCGGCCAGCTGATCGAGGGCTGGGTGCTGCAGCCCTGGCTGATCGGCGACCGCATCGGCCTGCCGCCGGTGGGCGTGATCTTCGCGGTCATGGCCGGCGGCCAGCTGTTCGGCATTTTCGGCATGCTGCTGGCGCTGCCGGTGGCGGCCATCATCGTGGTGCTGGTGCGCCATGCCCATGCCGGCTACCTGCGGAGCCACTGGTACCAGGGGGGAGGGCCGCCGAGTGCCGCCTGAGTTCGCCCTGACGCCTGCCATGCCCGAGGAGCAGCTGCTGCTGCCGCTGCAGGGCCGGTCCGACATCACCCTCGCCGACCTGCCGGCGCGGGCCTTCGCGCCGGTGCTGTCGGCGCTGGCGCAGCTGCGCGCCGGCCAGCTCGGCGAGGTCTGCATCTGGGGCGCCCCGGGTGCCGGGCGTTCGCTGCTGCTGTCGGCCTTCGTGTCCGATGTCGCGCGTGATGCCGGCCAGGCCGTGCTGCTGCCGCTGCGCCAGGTGGTGTTCATGCCGCCGGAAATGCTCGATGGCCTGGAGTCCTGTCCGCTGATCGTGCTAGACGACATCGAGGCGGTGGCCGGCTGGCCGGCCTGGGAGGAAGGACTGTTCAACCTCTACAACCGCCTTCAGGCCAGTGGCGGCCGCCTGCTGTTCAGCGCCTGCACGCCGCCCTCCGGCCTGCCGCTGCAGCTGCCCGACCTGCGTTCCCGGCTCGCCCGCGCCAGCGCGCACGCGCTGCCGGCGCCGGATGACGACGTGCTCG
>NZ_PTQZ01000189.1 GCF_002943415.1 Amnimonas aquatica
GGCGACACCGCGCACCCGGCGCGGCGGCACGGCCTCGGCGCCGCCGGCCTCGCTGTCGGCCAGCAGGGCACGATCGAGCTCGAGCTTGAGGGTGGCGTAGGTGTCGGCATCGACCCGCCCGGTGGAAAGATCGGCATTGAGCTCCTGCAGGCGCTCGCGGTAGACGCGGCTGCCGAGCTGGCGTGCTTCCAGGCCGCGATCCGGCCCCGGACCGCGCAGCGGCCAGAGCACCCAGGCCACCACCAGCAGGGCCAGCAGCAGGCTGGCGAGGATCACCGGCAGNGGCGGCGGGTGCGCGCCACCAGCAACGCACCGACCACGGCCAGCAGCAGGAAGGGGCCACACCAGAGCAGCAGGGTGCCGGCGCGCAGCGGCGGCCGGTAGGTGATGAAGTCGCCGTAGCGGTCGATCATGAACTGGCGGATCTCGGCATCGCTGCGGCCGGCGCGGACCTGGTCATAGACACGATCCTTGAGGTCCGCCGCCAGCCCGGCGTCGGAGCCCGCGAGATTGGTGTTCTGGCACTTCGGACAGCGCAGCTCCTCGACCAGTGCGCGGTAGCGCGCCTCGTCGGCCGGGTGGTCGAAGTCGCGGACATCGACAGCGGCGAGCGCCTGCGCCGGCACCAGCAGTGGCGACATGGCCAGCACGGCCGCCATCAGCCAGTTGCGCATCACTGCCCTCCTCCCGCCGCCGGAGGGACCGCCGTCTCCGCCACCAGGGCGTCATAGCGCGGCTTCAGCTCATCGTGCCAGGCGCGCTGGTCGAGCACGCCCACCGTGCGGTAGCGGATGCGGCCCTCGCGATCCACCAGATAGGTCTCGGGCGCGCCATAGACACCGAGGTCTATGGCCAGGCTGCCGTGTTCGTCGAACACCACCTCGGCGAAGGCGTTGCCATGCTCGCGCAGCCAGGCCTGCGCCGCGTCGCGCTCATCCTTGTAGTTGATGCCGACGATGCGCACGCCGTCGCCGGCCAGCGTCAGCAGCACGGGATTCTCGACCAGGCAGGCCGCGCACCAGGTGGCCCAGACATTGACCAGCGAGACCTCGCCGGCGAGCAGCTCCTGGCTCAGCGTGCGCGCCGGATCATCGAGCGCCGGCAGCGTGAACGCGGGCACCGGCTGACCCAGGCGCGCCGACGGCAGGAAGGAGGGGTCGGTGCCGTTGCGGCTGTAGAGCAGCGCAGCCAGCGCGGCGAACAGCAGCAGCGGTACCAGGAAGACCAGCAGGCGGGCACGGCGGCTCATGGGCGGCATCTCGTATTCATTGTTGTCAGGCTCATGCCGGTCTCAGCGCACGCCGCGCAGGCGATAGCGGCGATCAAGGATGGACAGCAGCGCGCCCAGCGCCATCACCAGCGCACCGAACCACATCCAGCGCACCATGGGCTTGTGGTACACGCGCACCGCCCAGGCGCCGCCATCCAGCGGCTCGCCGAGCGCGACATAGAGATCGCGCCAGAGGTTGCCGGAAATCGCCGCTTCGGTCATCGGGTTCTGCTGCAC
This sequence comes from Amnimonas aquatica, assembly GCF_002943415.1. Taxonomy (GTDB): domain Bacteria; phylum Pseudomonadota; class Gammaproteobacteria; order Pseudomonadales; family Moraxellaceae; genus Perlucidibaca; species Perlucidibaca aquatica_A. Next base: position 1,508 of record NZ_PTQZ01000189.1, read on the forward strand.
GCGGTAGATGCGCTTCTCCGGATGCAGCACGCGCTCGCGGCCGCCATCGCTGACCACCACGGTGCCGCGCTGCGCGACATAGTTCGGCCCCTGGTGGTCGGCAACGCCCTCGAAGCGGAAACGGTAGTCGCCGATCACCACTTCCTGGCCCGGCGCCAGGCGCACATCCTTCTCGGTGCTGTAGGCCGAGGTCAGCGCCACGCCGAGCACGGTCATGAGCAGGCCGAGGTGGCCAAGCTGCATGCCCCAGTAGCTGCGCGTGAGCTTGCGCAGGCCCTGCACCAGCCCGGGCGCGTTGCGGGTCTTGCGGCCGATGTCGACCAGCATGGCGCCGAGCACCCAGGCACACAGGCCGATGCTCAGCGACACCGTCCACGGCAGGTCGCCGTAGACCAGCAGCGGCAGCGCCACGGCGATGATGATCGCGGCCAGCAGCACCTTGAGCATGGGCAGGCGGATGTCGTCGAGCCGGCCGCGCTTCCAGTTCACCTGCGGGCCCAGCGCCAGGAACACCAGCAGCAGCAGGGTCAGCGGCACGAACAGCAGGTTGAAGTACGGCGGGCCGACCGAGATCTTGCCGATATCGAAGGCATCCGCGATGAGCGGGAACAGGGTGCCCAGCAGCACCGTCACGGTGGCGGTGAGCAGCAGCAGGTTGTTGACGAGCAGGAACATCTCGCGCGACACCAGGCTGTGCCGGCTCTCGTTCTGCAGCGCCGCGCCGCGCCAGGCGAACACCGCCAGCGAACCGCCCACCACCACGATCAGGATGCCGAGTATGAACAGCCCGCGCGACGGGTCGGAGGCGAAGGCATGCACCGAGGTCAGCACCCCGGAACGCACCAGGAAGGTGCCGAGCAGACTGAGCGCGAACGCGATGATGGCCAGCAGCACGGTCCAGGCCTTGAACACGCCGCGCTTCTCGGTCACCGCCATGGAGTGGATCAGCGCGGTGCCGGCCAGCCAGGGCATGAAGGAGGCGTTCTCGACCGGGTCCCAGAACCACCAGCCGCCCCAGCCCAGCTCGTAGTAGGCCCACCACGAGCCGAGCGCGATGCCCAGCCCGAGGAAGGCCCAGGCCGCCAGCGCCCACGGCCGCGACCAGCGCACCCAGGCCGGGTCCAGGCGTTCGCCGAGCAGGCCGGCCAGGGCGAAGGCGAAGGGCACGGCGAAGCCGACATAGCCCATGTAGAGCATGGGCGGATGGAAGATCAGCCCCGGGTCCTGCAGCAGCGGGTTGAGGTCGTTGCCCTCGATCGGGAAGTCCGGCAGCAGGCGGTCGAACGGATTCGAGGTAAACAGGATGAAGCTGATGATGGCGACGCTGATCAGCCCGAGGATGGCCAGCACGCGCGCGGTCATGACCAGCGGCAGGCCGCGCGAGAAGCGCGCCACCGCCGCCGACCAGACTGCCAGCACCAGCGCCCACAGCAGCAGCGAGCCCTCGTGGCCGCCCCAGACCGCCGACACCTTGTACCAGACCGGCAACAGCGTGTTGGACTGCCGCGCCACGTAGTCGACGCTGAAGTCGTTGTTCAGGAACGCCAGCGTCAGCAGGCCGAACGAGAACGTCAGCAGCGCCGTCTGGGCATAGGCGCCGGTACGCGCCACCGCCTGCAGGCGGGCATCGCCGCGGCTGACGCCGAGCCAGGGCAGCGTGCCCTGCAGGATGGCGACGACAAAGGCCAGGACCAAGGCATACTGACCCAGCTCAACCCACATGGCACCCCTCCCGCTGACCGAATACCCCTTCAAGGGATGCGCCATCATACGCGGCCCCGGCCGCATGTCCATCCGCCGACAGACCTGTGTCTCCGGGGTACAACCCACACATTTGGATACAACTGAGAAGCACTTTAAGCCCTTGGTGTAAGTTTTCTGTCAAATGGCGGTTGCTACCATGCGGTTCCGATACCGTAACCGGCAGATCGCCATGAACGCCTCAGTGAAACCGTTCCACGCGCAGCAGACATCCTTCAGCCGCGACGAGCTTCTGGCCTGCGGCCGCGGCGAGCTGTTCGGCCCCG
>NZ_PTQZ01000019.1 GCF_002943415.1 Amnimonas aquatica
GACCTCGGTGGGGCTGTACATCGTGCTGCCGGTGCTGATCGCCCAGGCCTGGCGCCGGCACCTGCTTGCACGCGGACCGGACGCGCTCGACAGGGCGCTGCGCGCGCTGCATCCATGGTCGCTGGCCGCCCTGCTGGCGACGCTGGTGCTGCTGTTCGCTTTCCAGGGCGAGGCCATCGTGCGCCAGCCGCTGCTCATCGCGCTGCTGGCCGTGCCCATTGCCTGCCAGGTCGTGCTCAACGCCGGGCTGGCCTACTGGCTCAACCGGCGTGTCGGCGAAGCGCACGCCGTCGCCGGGCCGTCGGCGCTGATCGGCGCATCGAACTTCTTCGAGCTGGCGGTGGCGGTGGCGATCAGCCTCTACGGCATCGGCTCCGGGGCGGCGCTGGCCACGGTCGTCGGCGTGCTCATCGAGGTGCCGCTGATGCTGGCCGCCGTTCGTGCCGTGAACGCCAGCCGGGCCTGGTACGAACGCGGCATCAGCCCCTGAACCACCAGTCCGCCAGCGCCTCCCAGACCCGGACATCGCCCAGCATGGCGAGGTGGTCCATGTCCGCGAGCGCGACCCGCGTCAGCATCGGCGCCGCCAGCGTCAGCGCCGGGCTGGCATGCCGGCCGAGGGCGCTGTCGAGCGGCACCAGGCCGTCGCCGACCCAGCTGCCCGGGGCGCTGCCGGGGCGCGTGCCGCCGAGCATGAAGTGCCTGACACCCGCCGGCAGCGGCGCCAGCGTTTCGCGCTGCTCGTGGTGGATGACATCGCTGGCCGCGGCTGACTCATCTTCGCTGATCAGGCCGAAGCGCAGATCCTTGATGGCCGCGCTGCGGATATTGCCCAGGCGCATCAGCGGCAGCGTGTACGGCGATTTCGACAGGATGGCGTTGGCCCAGTTGCCGGCCCGCTCCAGCGGCGCGCCGAGGTGCGGCGTGGCCAGGTAGGCCGCGCGACTGACCTTGCCCGGCCACTGCTGACCATGACGGCGGGCGTGCTCGAAGGCGCTGCGCATGAGCAGGCCGCCCATGCTGTGGCCGACCAGCACCAGTTCGCGCACCGGGTGCGCGGCCAGCGCCTCCTCCAGCCAGTCGGCGAGATCGGCGCCGTTGTGCCAGATCGGTCGGCCGCTGTTGTAGCGCAGCCAGCCCGGCTGCCAGCCCTTGCGCCGCAGCAGGGTGGCGAATTCGCGCTGCGCCGGGGTCTGCCACTCGCGTTCGCTCAGGCACAGCCCGTGCAGGAACAGCGCCACGCGCGCCTTCGGCGAAGCGGCGAGATCGGACCAGGCCAGCAGCTCGCTGTCGCCGTCACGCAAGGTCATGCCCAGCGCCAGCGGACTGTCCCAGCGCTCCAGCTTGTCGCCCATGACGCCGTTGACGGCGCTCAGCACCGGCAGCGCCAGCGCGTGCGACTGGCGGATGTCCGCACTCACCGGCACATGGCGCAGCAGCGTCGCCGCCTGCCGGAAGATGCGCGACACCAGCCGGTAGGGCCACGGCGCGACCTGTCGCGGATGACGGTCGACACGGCCCAGCGGCCACGGCCGCTGACGGATGGTGCCATCCATTTCCGTGACCAGCTCGGTGAGTTCGGCGGCCCCGTGCAGCAGCAGGTGCAGCAGGCCGTTGCCGCCCCAGAGCAGCGCCCGCCAGTCCGTGCCGCGGGCTGCTGCCGCCTGCCCCCTGACCTCGGTGACCACGCCACCGGGCATCGTGCCGCCGGCGGCCTGGCGGATGTCGGCCGTGCGCTCCATGTTCACCTCCGGTCAGCCGGGACTCAGGCGGCCTGCGCCAGCTCGGCCGGCTCGGCCCGGGCCAGCACCATCGGCTGGTGCTTCGGCTTGCTCGGCAGGCTGTGGCGCAGGATGCGGCCGACCACGGTGCCGAACTGGCGCCACAGCGGCGCCTTGTTGTAGTACTGGCCGTACTTGGCCGCGATCACCTGCATCTCTTCCGACATGGCGGCGTAGCGCCAGGCCGGCACTTCCGGGAACAGGTGGTGCTCGATCTGGTGGCTGAGGTTGCCGCTCATGATGTGGAACAGCTTGCCGCCGGTCAGGTTGGCGGAGCCGCGCATCTGGCGCAGGTACCACTGGCCGCGGGTCTCGTTCTCCAGCGTCTCGAGGGCGAACACTTCCGACTCCTCGGTGAAGTGGCCGCAGAAGATGATGGTGAAGGTCCACAGGTTGCGCATGATGTTGGCGACGAAGTTGCCCGCCAGCACCGGCAGGAAGAACGGACCGGCCAGCAGCGGGAAGAACACGTAGTCCTTGGCCATCTGGCGGCCGGCCTTGCGGAAAGTCGGGCGACCCTGCTTGAACCATTCCTTCCAGGTCTTCTCGCCGGCGAGCACCTTCTCGGTCTCCAGCGTCTGCAGCGCCAGCAGGTTCTCGAACAGCACCGCCAGCGTGGTCGCCATCAGCGGGTTGGCGAGGAAGCGCGGCTCCCACTTCTGCTCCGGGAAGATGCGCAGCACGCCGTAGCCGATGTCGTGGTCCTTGCCCAGCACGTTGGTGTAGGTGTGGTGCATGTAGTTGTGGCTGTAGCGCCAGTTGTCGGCGGTGCACCAGGTGTCCCACTCGAAGGTCTGGCCGCTGAAGCGCGGGTCCTGCATGAAGTCGTACTGGCCATGCATGACGTTGTGGCCGAGCTCCATGTTGTCGAGGATCTTGGACGCGCCCAGCAGCGCCGCGCCGGCCACGAACGCCGGCGGGAGAATGCCGGCCATGAGCAGGCCGCGACCGGCGATCTCGGTGTAGCGCACCGCCTTCTCGATCTTGCGGATATAGGTGGCGTCCTTCTCGCCGAGGTCGGCGAGGTGCTTCTGCTTGAGGGCGTCGACCTCGGCGCCGAAGGCTTCGATCTCGGCGGCGGTCAGGGTGCGGCATTTGCGCGAGCTGGTGATGGCTGCATGGGTCATGGTGTGTCTCCGGGCGCGCTCGGCGCCGAACGAATCAGGTTGGGCGCCCGTCCGGGCGCCGGCTCTCAGAAATCAGCTGGGAATCAGAGGTCCAGGGTCAGGTCGCCGACCGCCGCGCTGACGCAGATGCGCAGGCTGGCGGTGTCATCGACCGACAGTTCGTTGTTGAGCAGATTGCGGGTGACGCCGCCGGACTTGCCGCAGGCGCAGGTATTGCAGATGCCCATGCGGCAGCCCGACTGCGGACGCACGCCCTGGGCCTCGAGGGCATCCAGCAGCGGCATGCCGGCCGGCACTTCCAGCGTGCGGCCGGAGCGGGCGAGGTGGATCTTCGCGGTCACGGCAGCATCGCCGGCCGGCACGAACACCGGCGGGGTGAAGGCTTCGGCGTGGAAATCGCGCGCCTGCTCGGCGACCAGGCCGCGCACGGCGTTCATGAAGCCGGTGGGGCCGCAGGCGTAGACCGCGCGCTCGGCCAGGTCCGGCGTCACGGCGGCGAACTGGTCGGCACTCGGGCGACCGCTCGGCTCACCCTCGGCCAGCTCGGCTTCGAGTTCGTAGATCGGCTGCACGCGCAGGCCGGCATGGCGGGCGGCGAGGTCGCGCAGCTCGCTGGCGAAGATCAGGTCCTGGCGCGTGCGCACCCAGTACATCAGCACCACATCGGCCGGCATGCCCTCGCCGGCGAGCTGGCGGATCAGGCTCATGAGCGGGGTGATGCCGCTGCCGGCGGCGAGGAAGAGCAGCTTGCCGTGACCCTGCGGAGCGGCATCCAGCGTCATGTCGCCGAAAGCCTGGCCGAGCTCGATCTGGTCACCGACCGCGACCGTGTCCACCAGATGGGTGCTGACGCGGCCGTTCGGCACCTTCTTCACGGTGATGGCGACCAGCCCGGCGGCGGACGGCGCTTCGCTGAAGCTGTAGGAGCGGGTGTGGCGGACGCCGGCGATCTCGACCGTGAGGTTGACGTGCTGGCCGGCGCGGAAGCTGCCGAAGTGTCGGTTGGGCTTGAGCACCAGGGTGACCGTGTCCGGCGTTTCCATCCAGCGCGCGACCACCTTGGCCACGGTGCGCGACCAGCGCGTGGTCATGCCGAGCTCGGCGGCCCAGAAATCCAGCACATCGGTATTGATGACCGCCGACAGGGTACGGCTGACGAACGGCGGAAGAACGAACTGTGACGACATGATGCGTCTCCAAGTGAACATCTACACACTCAGAGTACGCATGTAACTTTTTTAAGTCAACACTCGTTCACTAAACTCATATCCGTTCTCCGACGAACGGATAACCGCCCCTGCCGATGCCGTCAGGCCAGCCTCGGCACCGGCAGCGGCCGCAACGCCTCCTGCAACTGCGGCAGGACCTCGTCCGCCTGTTTCCAGCCCCACTGGAAGGCCTTGTCGAAGACATCGTCCGAAGGCAGCAGGTTCACCGGCGACGGCGTGCGCTGGAAGCGCACCAGCCAGTCGTAGTACGGCCGCTGCGCCGGCAGCTGGGCCTGGATCGCCTGGGTGACCGGAATCAGCCAGGCATGGCCCGCGCTCCACTGCGGATGGAAACAGTCCAGCGCCAGGTAGAACGCGTTGCGGGTGCCGATGCGGCCCGACTCCACGCCCTCCCAGGCCGCGCGCGCCGGCACGTTGGCCACCGTGCCGCCATCCATGAAGGCGGACAGGCCGTGGACCTCGCGCAGGCGGCGGAGGATCTCGCTGCTCTGCGCATCCTCCTGCCAGGGCGCGTACTGCAGCACGCCGGGAATCGCGGACGACAGGCCGATGGCATCGACCACGCGCAGCTCGCTGGTCAGGGCATCGCGACCCAGCACCAGCTCCTTGGCCACCTGCGGGCTGAAATAGGTCAGCAGCTGCAGCATGCGCTCGGCGATCAGCAGCGGCAGGCCGAGCAGGTGCGGGCGCCGCTGCGGAATCTGCGGCAGGTTCTGGTAGGCCGACAGGCGCACGCCGGCGATCATGGCGTCGTAGGGCACCGCCAGGTCCTTCATGCGCAGCGGCGAGCCGTCGGGGTTGCGCAGCATGCGGTCCATGCCGCGCAGGTGCAGGCGCACCAGCCCGGGCAGGCTGAGCGCGCTGCCGATCTTCGGGCGCGAGAAGATGTGCCGGATCTTCAGGCCCTTGCCCCAGGCCATCAGGCCATCCACATCGGGATCGCGGTCACGTGCGATCAGGCCGCCCAGCAGCGCGCCGATGGATGCCCCGACAATATAGGACGGCTGCAGGCCTGCCTCGCGCAGACGGGCGACCAGGCCGATGTAGACGAAACCGGAACCGCCGCCGCCGCCCGGTGCCAGCACCAGCACCTTGTGGCAGAGCTCGGCGTCCAGCTCGGCGGCGGTGAACTCGCCGGCGTGATGCGCCAGCAGGGCATCACGCGCGGCACGCGTGGCCTCGCGCACCACTTCGACCTGCTGACGCAGCTGCGCCAGCCGCAGCAGCACATTGCGCTGCTCGCGCAGCGGCGCGTAGAGGCGGGCCAGCAGCAGCTCGCGCAGGGCCGTGACCGGCTCGGGCAGCAGCGCCACCTCGGCGCGCACCACCCGCGACGGATCCGGCGCACCGGCCGCGCCAGGCCGGAAGGCCTGCAGGCGACCGAGCACCAGCGCGTAGCGGATGAGTTCGTAATCAGCCTGCGGCAGCACATCCGGCTGGGCGAGATGACTGCGGATCAGCGCCGCTTCCAGGCGCTTGAGGCGCAGCAGCGCCCGCTCCAGCGTCAGGGCCATGCAGCGCGGCTCAGGCTTTCTGCTGCTTGAGCAGGTCGCGGATCTCGGCCAGCAGCGTTTCTTCGGCGCTCGGTGCCGGCGGCGCGGCCGGGGCTTCCGGCTCCGGGGCACGCTTGAGGCTGTTGACGGCCTTCACGCCCATCATCACGGCGAAGGCGATGATGACGAAATCGAAGATGCTCTGGATGAACTTGCCGTAGGCCAGCAGCACGGCCGGGGCATCGCCCTCGGCGGCCTTCAGGGTCACCGCGAGGTCGCTGAAATTGACGCCGCCCACGAGCACGCCCAGCGGCGGCATGACGATATCGCCCACGAAGGACGAGACGATCTTGCCGAAAGCGGCACCGATGATGACACCCACCGCCAGGTCGATGACATTGCCGCGCATCGCGAACTCGCGGAATTCCTTGATCAGACTCATGCCCGTCTCCATGAAATGCGTGCCGCGGCTGCCTGTCAGCACGGCTGACGGCATTCTGCCGCCCGCTTCGCGGCAGTGTCCACCCTGTTTCATCGGGCGATGTCACATTCGGCCCGTCACGCAGGCGACAGCGGCACGCCATCCGGACAGCGCCGGCGGATGCTGCCTGCCCGGTGCCGGTGCTTGCTATACTGCCGGCCGATACGGCGACCACGCTTTCGCCGCCCCAGGACACCCCCAGGAGCCCCCGATGTCCGGCATCACCTTTTCCGCCTGGCTGCGCGACGCGCAGCGCGCCCACGGCAGCCTGCCCGCCGACCTGATCCAGACCCTGGAAGTCACCGCCGACGCCTGCCGCCGCATCAGCGCCGCCATCGGCCAGGGCGCGCTGGCCGGCGTGCTCGGCGCCGCCGGCAGCGCCAACGTGCAGGGCGAGGACCAGAAGAAGCTGGACGTGATCTCCAATGACATCCTGCTCGACGTGCACAGCAGCGGCGGCCACCTCGCCGGCATGGCCTCGGAGGAGATGGACGACCCGTTCCCGATCCCCGACGGCGCGCCGCGCGGCCGCTACCTGCTGCTGTTCGACCCGCTCGACGGCTCCTCGAACATCGACATCAACGTGTCGGTGGGCACCATCTTCTCGGTGCTGGAAGCGCCGGCCGGCAGCAATGCCGCCGAAGTCGCCCCGTTCCTGCAGCCGGGCACCGCCCAGGTCGCCGCCGGCTACGCCGTCTACGGCCCGTCGACCCAGCTCATCCTGACCCTGGGCCACGGCGTGCACGCCTTCACCCTGGACCGCCGCGCCGCCGGCGAAGCCGCGACCGCGGGCGAGTTCATCCTGACCCAGGAAGGCATGACGATCCCTGCCGAGACCCAGGAGTTCGCCATCAACATGTCCAACCAGCGCTTCTGGGAAGCGCCGGTGCAGCGTTACGTCGACGAGCTGCTGGCCGGCAAGGCCGGTGTGCGCGGCAGGGACTTCAACATGCGCTGGGTCGCGGCCATGGTCGCCGACGTGCACCGCATCCTCACCCGCGGCGGCGTGTTCCTGTACCCGCTCGACAGCAAGACCGCCGCCAAAGGCGGCAAGCTGCGCCTGATGTACGAGGCCAACCCCATGTCGTGGCTGGTCGAGCAGGCCGGCGGTGCAGCCAGCACCGGCCGCCAGCGCATCCTCGACATCGCGCCCACCGGCCTGCACCAGCGCGTGCCGGTGATCCTGGGCTCGCGCGCCGAAGTCGAGCGCGTGGCCGGCTACCACCAGGGCGAATGACGCAGGCGTGCCGTCGCGCGGCCCTGGCTGACGCGGCGGCGAGACCGGGCCGGCGACCGGCAGGGACAAGGCGGGAAGCGAAATGAAGCGACTGCTGTGGCGACTGCTGCTGCTCACCATCGGCCTGGTGCTGGCCTACCAGCTCTGGCTGTTCGCCCACGTCTGGTGGTGGGTCGAGCACAACCCGTCGCGCTCGGCCTTCATGTCCACCCGCCTGGCCGTGCTGCGCGAAGATGACCCCGAGGCCGAGCTGCACCACCGCTGGGTGCCCTACGAGCGCATTTCCATCCACCTCAAGCGTGCCGTCATGGCCGCCGAGGACTCGCGCTTCACCGACCACGAAGGCTTCGACTGGGAAGGCATGCAGACCGCCTGGGAGAAGAACCTGAAGAAAGGCCGCATCGTGGCCGGCGGTTCGACCATTTCCCAGCAGCTGGCGAAGAACCTGTTCCTGTCCGGCAAGCGCACGCCCTGGCGCAAGCTGGAGGAGGCCGCCATCACCGTCATGCTCGAGCACATGATGAGCAAGCGGCGCATCTACGAGATCTACCTGAACGTGATCGAATGGGGAGACGGCGTGTTCGGCGCCGAGGCCGCCGCCCGTCACTACTACCGCAAATCGGCCTCAGGCCTAGGCCCTGCGGAAGCGGCGCGGCTGGCCGCCATGGTGCCCAACCCGCGCTTCTACGACAAACACCGCCACACCCGTTACCTGGAGCGGCGCACCCGCACTATTCAGAAGCGGATGCACCAGGTGCGACCGCCTCGCTGACCAGGTGGCGGATCACCGCCACGAACACCGCGTGCAGGTTGGCCGCCATGACCTCCACCGGCTCGTGGAAGCCCTGCAGCATCCAGCGCGACACCGCCGCGATCACCGAGCCGAGCATGGCCACGCCGAGGATTTCGGGGCGCAGCGGCGCTGGCAGTTCGCGGGCATCGAGCAGCGGCTGGCTGAGGCGGATCAGCAAGCCGGCGAAGTTCTCCACGCTCTCGCGGTAGAGCGCGTCGACGCGATCGCTGACACCCAGCACCTCGACGAACAGCATGCGCGCCATGCGCGGGTCATCGCGCATGCATTCGAGGAAGGCGGTGAGCACCGCGCGGGCGATCTGCGCGGGATCCTGCGGCAGGTCCAGCAGCGTGGCCAGGATGCGCTCGCGGATGCGCTGGTTGACGTGCTCGTAGACCACGCACAGCAGGTCCTCGCTGTTGGCGAAGGACTCGTAGAAGTAGCGCTCGGTCAGCCCGGCCTCGCTGCAGATGCTGCGCACCGTCGAGCTGTGGTAGCCGCGCGAGCCGAACACGGTGAGGCCGGCCTCGATGAAGCGCTGGCGGCGCTCGGCCTGGCGCGCGGCTTCGCTGACCCCGCGATAGCGCCGGCCGGGATCGGCCTTGGCCGCTGCCGGCTTGCTCGTCTTGGCGGCCGGCTTCGCGGCCTTCACCGCCGCCGGCTGGCGTTTTTCATCCACCACTGCATTCACCCTGTCCGTTCCACGTTCGCTGCATTCAGCGCTTGCCCTGAGGGTACAGGCCGCTGGCCGTCGCCGCCACCTCGAAGCAGTCATCGATATGTCGCATGGCGAGCTTGCGCATGACCCAGTAGCCCAGCGTGGCGGCCACGATCTGGCCACCCAGCGGGATGAACTTGGTCACCTGCTTGGCGACGATGCGCGTGCCCATGCCCTGCAGGCTGCGCCGGATCAGCTCGCGCGTGACCACCATGCCGATCAGCTCGCTGCCGCGCTCGGCGCGGCGCTTCCAGACCTGGAGGCGGGTCTCTTCCGGCATGGCCTCGATCTGCTCCGGCTCGAGACCGAAGCGTCGATTGATCTCCGGCACCAGCTTGACCAGCACGCCGATATCGACCACGACATCGAACAGCGGCACCGGGATCACCGCCGCCCCCGCCGAGACCCAGGACATGCGCTTGACGCGCTGCTGGCAGTCACGCCGGATCTGCTCCAGTTCGCGCTCGCTGACTTGCTTGAAATGTGCCGGCACCGTCCTTTCCTCCCGTGTGACCATCCGTCAGGCCATGAGTGGCGCTGATCATAACGCGGCAGGCCTCGCCGCAGACAGCCGCACATCCGTTGACCGGTCCGGCGCCAGTCGCTACCGTTCGCCTTCAGACGACGCGGAGCACCGCCATGACATCCTCCTCCAGCGACACCCCGGCCCAGGCGCCGGACTTCGAGCAGGCGCTGGCCGCGCTCGAACAGCAGGTGCACCGCCTCGAAAGCGGCGACTTGCCGCTGGAAGAAGCGCTCAAGGCCTTCGAGACCGGCGTCCAGCTCACGCGCCAGTGCCAGCAGGCGCTGGACAGTGCCGAGCAAAAGGTCCGTCTGCTGCTGGCACGCGCCGACGGCAGCGTCGACAGCCAGCCCTTCACGCCGCGCGAAGACGCCTGAGACACCATGACCGATGCCCCCATGCCGGCCCTGCTGCAGGCTGCCCGGACCCGCTTCCCCGCGCTTTTCGCCGACTTCCTGGCACGCCAGAACGGTCTTGACCAGCGCCTGATCGACGCCGCCGCCTACGCCATGCAGAACGGCGGCAAGCGCGTGCGGCCGGCACTGGCCTGGGGCGCCTGCCTGGCCGTCGGCGGCCGCCAGGAGGATGCCGACGGCGCGGCCATCGCGGTCGAGTGCATCCACGGCTACTCGCTGGTCCACGATGACCTGCCGTGCATGGACGATGACGACCTGCGCCGCGGCCAACCGACCTGCCACCGCCGCTTCGACGAAGCCACCGCCCTGCTCGCCGGCGATGCGCTGCAGTCGCTGGCCTTCATCAGCCTCGCCGGCGGCGCGCTGCCGGCGGCGGTGCGCGCCACCCAGACCGCGCGCCTGGCTGCGGCGGCCTTCGACATGGTGGTGGGCCAGCGCCTGGACCTGTCCGCCGAGGGCCGGCAACTGGCGCTCGAACCGCTGGAGGCGGTGCACCGCCACAAGACCGGCGCCCTGATCCGCGCCGCCGTGGCGCTGGGCGCGCTCGCCGGCGGCGCCGATACCGCGCGGCTGGCGGCGCTGGACCGCTACGCCGACCGCATCGGCCTGGCCTTCCAGGTCCATGACGACGTGCTCGACGTGATCGGAGACACCACCGTGCTGGGCAAGCGCGCCGGCGCCGACCAGGACCTGGAGAAGTCCACCTATCCCGCCCTGCTCGGCCTGGAAGCGGCGCAGCAACTGGCCCGCAACCTGACCGACGAAGCCCTGGCCGCCCTCGAACCGCTCGGCGCCGACGCCGATCCGCTGCGGGAGCTCGCCCGCTTTCTGCTCGCGCGCGACCACTGAAGCGCAGTTATAATTCCTCACCCCGCGTCAGGATGATGACCGATGTTCCACGAGATTCCGCTCAGCCGCCCGCACACGCCGCTGCTTGATCAGGTGCCGACACCCGACAAGCTGCGCGAACTGCCGGAGGACGCCCTGCCCGAGCTGGCACGCGAGCTGCGCGAATACCTGCTCTGGTGCACCGGCCAGACCGGCGGCCACTTCGGCGCAGGCCTCGGCGTGGTCGAGCTGACCATCGCCCTGCATTACGTCTACAGCACGCCGCACGATCGCCTGGTGTGGGATGTCGGCCACCAGGCCTATCCGCACAAGATCCTCACCGGCCGCAAGGAGCGCATGCTGACCATGCGCCAGAAGGATGGCCTGGCCGCCTTTCCGCGCCGCGAGGAATCCGAGTACGACACCTTCGGCGTCGGCCACTCGTCGACCTCGATCTCGGCAGCGCTGGGCATGGCCCGCGGCGCCCAGCTCACCGGCAGCAACCGCAAGGTGGTCGCGGTCATCGGCGACGGCGCCATGACCGCCGGCATGGCCTTCGAGGCGCTCAACGACGCCGCCCACCAGGACACCGACATGCTGGTGATCCTGAATGACAACCAGATGTCGATCTCGAAGGCGGTCGGCGGCCTGTCCAACTACTTCTCGAAGATCTGGGCCAGCCGCAGCTACATCGCCATCCGCGAGGGCGGCAAGCGCGTGCTGCAGTCGCTGCCCACGGCCATGAATTTCGCGCGCCGCACCGAAGAGAGCATGAAGACGCTGGTCACCGACTCGCCCGGCGCCCTGTTCGAGTCCATCGGCTTCAACTACGTCGGCCCGGTCGACGGCCACGACCTGGAAGAGCTGGTGCGCACCATCAGCAACCTGCGCGAGGCCAAGGGCCCGCAGCTGCTGCACGTGTTCACCACCAAGGGCAAGGGCTTCGCGCCGGCAGAGGCCGACCCCATCGGCTACCACGCCATCACCAAGATCGCGCCGGCTGCGCAACGCGCCACCCCGGCGGTCCCGCAGGGCGCCCCGAAGCGAAAGTATTCCGATGTCTTCGGCGACTGGCTCTGCGACCAGGCCGCCCAGGACCTGCGCCTGGTCGCGATTACCCCGGCCATGTGCGAGGGCTCGGGCATGGTGCGCTACGCCGCCGAATTCCCGGACCGCTACCACGATGTGGCGATCGCCGAGCAGCACGCGGTGACCTTCGCCGCCGGCCTCGCCTGCGAAGGCCTGAAGCCGGTGGTGGCGATCTACTCGACCTTCCTGCAGCGCGGCTACGACCAGCTCATCCACGACGTGACGCTGCAGAACCTCGACGTGACCTTCGGCATCGACCGCGCCGGCCTGGTCGGCGAGGACGGCCCCACGCACGCCGGCGCCTACGACCTGGCCTACATGCGCTGCCTGCCCAACCTGGTCATCGCCGCGCCCAGCGATGAGCAGGAATGCCGCCTGCTGCTGAGCACCGCCTGGCAGCATCCCGGCCCGGCCGCCGTGCGCTACCCGCGCGGCACCGGCCCCGGCGCGGAAATGAGCATGGCACTGGACACCGTGGCCATCGGCAAGGGCGTGCTGCGCCGTGCCGGCGCGCCGCTGGCCGGCACCGACACCGTGGCCATCCTCAATTTCGGTGCCCGCCTCGGCGATGCCCTGGCCGCCGCCGAAGCCCTGGCCGCCGCCGGCGTGACCGATGCCAGCGTGGCCGACATGCGCTTCGTGAAGCCGCTGGATACCGATCTGGTGCGCGAGCTGGCGGGCAGCCATGCCCTGCTGGTGACGGTGGAGGAGCATGCCGTGGCCGGCGGTGCCGGCTCGGCGGTCAGCGAGTTCCTAGCCGCCGAAGGCCTGCAGGTGCCGGTGCTGCACCTGGGCATTCGCGATGCCTACATCGAACACGCCTCGCCGGCGCAGATGCTGGCCGACTGCGGCCTGGACGCCGACGGCATCGCCGGCGCCATCCGCCGCCGCCTGGGTCGCTGACCCGGGTCCGGCGGGCCTCGCACACCTCGTACCGTGGCCGCGACTGCCCTCAGGCCCTGGCCGCCGGCAGCAGCATGTCGCGGCTCAGCTGCGGACGCTCGCCGCTCAGCCAGCCCTGCGTGGCGGCATAGCCGAGCGGAATCAGCAGCAGCAGGAGCGCCAGCCGGAGCAGACGCAGCGGATAGGCGGCCGCGCGCCTGAAGCCCAGACTGTAGGGAATCACCAGCGGCGGCAGCGCCATCATCAGCGTACCCCAGACCCACTGGCGGTTGCCGAAGGCGGTGAGCACGCCGCTCAGCCAGGCCCAGAAGAAGATCGACAGGGCCGCCACCAGC
>NZ_PTQZ01000190.1 GCF_002943415.1 Amnimonas aquatica
AGAAGTGCCAAGGCGGGCTGTCGTCACTGTAGACAGATTTATCCACAATAGGTGAAAAGATGTGGATTCCTGTCTGGCGGCAGGCCGGAGAGCTTCGTAGAATCACGCTTTTGGATGTGGATAAGGTCTGATGTCGGGGAGTGTCTGGCAAACAGCATTGCAGCGCCTGGAAGAAGAGTATCCGGTGAACCTCTTCCAGATGTGGATTCGTCCGCTGCAGGTCGATGAAGGTGCCAGCTCGCTCGAGTTGCTCGCACCCAATCCCTTTTTTGTCCGTCATGTCATGGACAAGTTCATCGCGCGGATCCGCGAGGTGGTGCATGACGCTTCCGACGGACGCATCGATCAGGTCACCATCCGTGTCGGCAGTCGTGGCGACCGGCAGCCTGCTCCTGTCCCCGCCTCTGCTGCGGCACAGCGCCAGCGCGCTCCGGCATCGGTGGTACCAGCCGCGGAACCCTTGCCGAAACCGGCGAGCAGCCTGAATCCGCTGTTCACCTTCGACAATTTCGTGTCCGGCAAGGGCGCGCAGCTGGCCCATGCCGGCTGTCTGCAGGCGGCGGACAATCCCGGTGCGCCGAACTCGAATCCGCTGTTCATCTACGGACCGACCGGCCTTGGCAAGACCCACCTGATGCACGCCGTGGGCAACGAGATCCTGCGCCGCAATCCGAACGCCCGGGTNATCGTTCGCTGGATGCCCTGCTGATCGACGACATCCAGTTTTTCGCGAACAAGGAAAGCACCCAGGACGAGTTCTTCCATACCTTCAATTCGCTGCTCGAGGGATCGCGTCAGATCATCATGACATCTGACAGAATTCCTAAAGAAATCAATGGTATGGATGATCGCCTCAAGTCCCGTTTCTCGTGGGGGCTGTCGATCCAGGTCGATCCGCCGGACAAGGAGACGCGCGTCGCCATCCTGCTCAAGAAGTCGAATTCGGCCGGGATCGACCTGCCGCTGGAATCGGCGCACTTCGTCGCCGAGCACGTCCAGGGCAATGTCCGCGAGCTCGAAGGCGCCCTCAACAAGGTGATCGCCACAGCCCGTTTCAAGGGCCTGCCGGTGACGCTGGAGCTGGTGAAGGAAGCCTTGCGTGATGTGCTGCTTGTGCGCGCGCGCCAGTTTAATATCGACAATATTCAGCGTGTCGTCGCCGAGTACTACCGCATTCCGCTGCGGGAGCTGACCGGCAAGAAACGCAACCGGTCGTTCGCGCGACCACGCCAGATGGCCATGTCGCTGTCGCGACAGCTGACCGGCAACAGCTATCCGGAAATCGGGCTGGCTTTCGACGGACGTGATCACAGCACCGTGATCCATGCCTGCGAGAAAGTCGCCGAGCTGCGTGCGCTTGATTCGCACCTGGACGAAGACTACAACAATCTGCTGCGCCTGCTTCAGGCCTGAGCCCTTGGGAAGATGACCATGAAAGTGTCGATGACTCGTGACCAGTTGTTGAAACCGCTGCAGCAAGTGGCCGGCGTGGTGGAGAAACGCCAGACCCTGCAGGTACTGTCGAATGTGCTGCTGGTGGTGGACCAGGGCGAGCTGGCGCTGACCGGCACGGACCTGGAGGTCGAGCTGGTCGCACGTCAGGTGCTCGACGGCGACAGTCAGAACGGCCGCATCACGGTGCCCTGCCGCAAGCTGCTGGACATCTGCCGCGCGCTGCCTGCCACCGCTCAGGTCGAACTGGCGCTGGATGGCCAGCGCCTGCTGCTGCGCTCCGGCAAGAGCCGTTTCACGCTGACCACGCTCCCGGCCAATGACTTCCCCAACCTCGATGACACTCTTGCCGGCTCGTTCTCGCTGACGCTGTCGCAGAAGGCGCTGAAGCGTCTGATCGACAAGACCTCGTTCGCCATGGCGCAGCAGGATGTCCGCTACTACCTCAACGGCATGCTGTTCGAAGTCACCGAAGGCAAGCTGCGCGTGGTCTCGACCGACGGTCACCGCCTGGCTCTGTGCGATGCCGATGTCACCACCCAGATCTCCGAGAAGATGCAGGTCATCGTGCCGCGCAAGGGCGTGCAGGAACTTTCCCGCCTGCTCTCGGACGATGATGCTGAAGTCACCCTGACGCTGGGCAGCAACCACCTGCGTGTCACCGTGGGCAATGTCACCTTCACCTCCAAGCTCATCGACGGCCGTTTCCCGGACTACGAGCGCGTGCTGCCCAAGGGCGGCGACCGCACGCTGGTCGCTGGTCGTGAAGATCTGAAGTCGGCACTGCAGCGCGCGGCGATTCTCTGCAACGAGAAGTTCCGCGGCGTGCGCCTGCAGATCGAGGGCGACCAGCTGCGCATCCTGGCCACGAACCCGGACCAGGAAGAAGCCGAGGAAGAACTGCAGGTCGAGTACAACGGCAAGGAACTGGAGATCGGTTTCAATGTCGGCTACCTGCTGGACGTGCTGAACGTGCTCAGCGGCGCCTACACCCAGGCGATCCTTGGTGATACCAACAGCTCGGCGCTGATCCGCGACAACGATGGCGAACAGGCTGATGCAGTCTATGTCGTCATGCCGATGCGTCTCTGATCTGCTTTTGTCCCAGCGCCTTCTTTCGTGACCCTGGTCCGGCTGGAGATTTCCTGTCTCAGGAATCTCCGGCAGGTTTCCCTTGAACCGGGTCCTGCCATCAATCTCTTTCACGGCCTCAACGGCAGCGGCAAGACGTCGCTGCTGGAGGCCGTGCATCTGCTCGGGCTCGGGCGCTCTTTCCGCACCTTGAAGGCACGTCGCTTGGTGCAGGATGAAGAACCGGCTGCAACGATTTTCGGACGTACCGGTTCCGGTCACAGTCTGGGCATACAAAAAACGGTTTCAGGTGAATCGACGGTTCGCGTCAATGGCGCACAGGCGCCTAGCCTCGCCACACTGGCGCTGCACCTGCCCTTGCAGCTGTTCGATCCCTTGTCCCTGAACATCATGGACGGACCCTCGCAACCTCGTCGCCAGCTGCTGGACTGGGGTGTGTTTCACGTGGAACCATCGTTCCATGGGTACTGGTCACGTGCCCAGCGGGCACTGCAACAAAGGAATTCACTGCTCAAGTCTGCTAAAATTTCGCCAATGGAATTGCAGGTCTGGGAACAGGAATTTGCTGAAGCCGCCCTGCCCTTGCACCATGCGCGAGCAGCTTTCGTGGAGAGCTGGCTGCCCTGGTTGTCTGGCGCCTTGTCGCGACTTCTGCCGGATGTTCCGCTTGATGTCGATTACCAGCCTGGCTGGAACACAGAGGAATCGCTGGCGGATCTGTTGGCGCAATCACGCGGCAGGGACATGGAGCGCGGTTTCACGCAGACAGGTCCGCATCGCGCTGATCTGAAGATCCGGACCCAAGGCGTAGCGGTGGATGAGCGGCTCTCGCGGGGTCAGCTGAAGCTGGTGGTTTGCGCGCTCAAGTTGTCCATGGTCCAGCGATTGATGCAAGACGGCATGCGCCCGCTGCTGTTGCTGGATGATCTGGCATCGGAACTGGATGCGCAGTCCAGGCAGAAGGTCTGCCAAT
>NZ_PTQZ01000191.1 GCF_002943415.1 Amnimonas aquatica
GGGACCGTCACTTCAGCGGGCGCTGCCGCGCTTGAAGTTCACCACCAGGGCATGGGTGATCTGCGGCCAGACGCCGGCCGGCAGGTCATGGCCCATGCCCGGAATCAGCACCAGCCGCGAATCCGGAATGGCGCGCGCCACCGCCTTGCCGCAGGCCGGCCGCACCAGCGGATCGGAAAGACCGTGGATGACCACCGCCGGCTTGTCGATGCGCTTGGCCAGCGACCGCAGGCTGCCGGTGCCGAGGATGGCGTTGAACTGACGCACCACGCCGGCCGGGTGGTAGCTGCGCTCGTACATGGTGGTGGCCAGCGTGCGCAGCTCATCTTCCGTGTGCGGGTACTTCGGCCCGCCGATCACGCGCATGAAATGCATGGAGTGGGCGATGATCTGCTCGCGCGTGGCGCCCTTGCCCGGCCCGCTCATGAGCGGCTTCAACGCCGACGGCTTCGGCGGCGGCAGCAGCGCCTGGTTGGTGCTGGAAAATATGATGCCGACCGAGCGCACGCGCTCCGGCCAGGTGGCGGCGAAGACCTGGGTGATCATGCCACCCATGGACGCGCCGACGATGTGCGCGCTGGGAATCTGCAGGAAGTCGAGCAGGCCGCGCACGTCGGCGGCCATGTCGTGCAGCGTGTAGGGCACCGGGCTGGGCAGGCCGAGCTGGGCGCGCAGCATGCGCTGCCACACCGGCCCGCGCACCTTGAGCTGCGACAGCTTGCTCGACAGGCCGATGTCGCGGTTGTCGAAACGGATGACGCGGTAGCCCTGCTTCACCAGCTGCTCGCAGAAGCCCAGCGGCCACAGCGAGAGCTGGGCGCTCAGACCCATGATCAGCAGCACCGGCGGATGCAGCACATCGCCCATGTCCTCGTAGGCCAGCTCGAGGCCGTTGGCCTCCGCCACGCCGCGACGAATCTCCATCAAGCTCACCTCTTTTCCTGAATGATCGGGTAGGCCCAGCCCCCGAGGGATTTTTCCAGCGCCAGCGCGCCCGCGATGCCGAGGTGGTCCATGCCTTCGGCGGCCACCAGCTGCACGCCGGTCGGCAGGCCGTCGGCGTTGAGCCCGGTCGGCACCGAGGTCGCCGGCAGCGACAGCGCGTTGAACACCGCGCAGTTGACGAAATTGAACGGCGGCAGCAGCGCGTGATAGTGCTTCGGCGCCACGGTCGGATACGGCGGCGTGACCAGGATGCCGTCATCGCGCAGGGCATCCTCGAGCTGGCGCTTGAGCGTCAGTGCCTGCGCGCGCAGCTTCGCGGTGCGTCGCGGCGTNCGCGCAGCGGCACGCGCGGATCGCGCGAACCGAACATGTGGTCGGCGAAGGTGTTGTCGCTCTCCGCCGTGGCCAGCATGGCGCTCCACAGGTCCAGCGCTTTCGCCATCAGCGGCAGGTGCACCGCCTCCACCGTCGCGCCCTGCGCCATCAGTGCCTGCACGGCGCGGTCGCGGGCGCCGAGCTGATCGGCATCGGGCGTGATGGCGAGCTCGCGGGCGAACTGCAGCACGCGCAGGCGCGAGATGTCGACCGCCGACACATCGCCCAGGCGCCCGGCCTCGGGGCCGGCGAGGATGCGCAGCAACGGCTCCAGGTCGCCGGCGCGGCGGCACAGCGGGCCGGTGGCGAGGTGACGGTCGATCTGCCCGGACGGCGGCGGGAACTGGCCTTCGTTGCTGACCAGGCCCGGCGAGCACTTGTGGCCGAACACGCCGTTGAAGAACGCAGGCATGCGGATGGAGCCGCCGACATCGCTGCCGAGGCCGAACGGCGAGGCGCCGCTGGCGACGATGGCGCCCTCGCCGCCCGACGAGCCGCCGACCGTGCGCGCCGGGTCGTAGGGATTGTTGCTGCGGCCGTAGACCTTGTTGAAGCTCTCCATCCACATGCACAGCTCGGAGGTGTTGGTGACCCCGAGCGGAATGGCGCCGGCGGCGCGCAGGCGGGCCAAGGCCGGCGCGTCATCGGCGACCTTGCGGCCGATGCGGCCGACCAGGCCGGCGGTGTTGGGCAGGCCGGCGAAGTGGAAACTTTCCTTGATGGTGCAGGGCACGCCGAGCAGCGGCGGCAGCGCATCCAGGGTGCCGGCGGCACGCGCGGCGGCGATCTCCTCGTCGGCGCGGGCGGCCTCGACACGGGCATCGGCCACGCGCTCGCAGACCACGGCATTGATGACCGGATTGACCTGGCGCAGCCGCGCGATATGGGCCTCGACCACGGCGACCGAGGTCAGTTCGCCGGACCGGATGCGCTCCGCCAGACGGAAAGCGGACGACAGCAGGACATCGGACATGGTTCATTGCCAGAATATGGGGTGCAGCGACTTTGCCCCAGTCCGTGACGCGATGCAATAATCCCGCTCAGGATTCCCCGCGCCCGCCAGCGCCCACGCGAACAACGACGCCAGCCGACCCATGCCCCAGCCGCCTGCCAACGGACACTCACCGGAGTCCGCAGCGCGCATCGACCGCATCGATGCGCTGCTGCCGCAGACCCAGTGCGGGCTGTGCAAGACCGCCGGCTGCCGGCCCTATGCCGAGGCCATCGCGGCGGGCGCGCCGATCAACCACTGCGTGCCGGGCGGGCAGCCGACCATCGATGCCATCGCCGAACTCCTGCAGGTGCCGGCGCTGCCGCCGGACCCGGCCTACGGCACGGCGCCGCCGCACCGGCTGGTGGCGCTGATCCGCGAGGACGAATGCATCGGCTGCACCAAGTGCATCCAGGCCTGCCCGGTGGATGCCATCGTCGGCGCCGCCCGCCAGATGCACACCGTGCTGGCCGACGAATGCACCGGCTGCAACCTCTGCGTGCCGCCCTGCCCGGTCGACTGCATCGATCTGGTGCCGGGACCGGACATCCCGATGACCTGGCACCCGGTGCGCATCCGCCCGCAAGACGGTCCGCCGGTCGCGCCCGCCATGGCCGGCCGCATTCCGCTGGTCCCCGCCGAGGAAGCGCCGGACGCCGGCGCACGCCAGGCCGCCCAGGCCCGTGCCGACCATGCCCGCGACCGCTATCTGGCGCGCAACCGGCGCCTGGCCGCAGAAGCCGATGAAAAAGCCGCGCGCCGTCAGGCGGCGCAGGCCGCAGGAAACGCGGCCGCTGCGCCCTTGCCCCCCGCATCGGCCAGCACGCCCGTCGCAGCCGGCGCCACCGGCACGACAGCAGCGCAGTCAGGGGGCGCCGACACCAGCGGCCTGATGATTGCCGCCGCCATGGCCCGCAGCCAGCTGAAGAAGGCAGAGAAGCAGGTCGCCGCCCTGCTCGCCCGCGGCGAATCCGCGGAAACGCTGCAGGCGCAGCTGCCCGCGCTGCAGGCCGCCGTGGAGACCGCCCAGGCCGCGCTGGCCCGAGCCCAGCAGGCCGGAGCCGGCTGAGCGCTCAGCCCGCCGGCATCCGCGCCGGCCTCAGGCCAGCGCGGTATCCAGCGTCATCATGACCACGAAACCGATCATCAGGCCCGCCGTGGCGAAGGACTCGTGGCCCTTGCGGTGCGAC
>NZ_PTQZ01000192.1 GCF_002943415.1 Amnimonas aquatica
TTGCTGCTGCGTCTGCACGAATACTTCTCCACCCGCAACGAAAGCCATGCTGCCGTGCTGCAGCAGGGCAGCCTGCGCATCGATACCGTGACCCAGTCGGCCAGCATCGGCCATCTGCCGCTGAGCCTGTCGGCCCAGGGCCTGCGTCTGCTGCAGCTGTTCCTGCAGCACCCCGGCCGCGTGTTCAGCCGCCAGCAGCTGCTGGATGCGGTGTGGGGCAACTACGGGGCCATCGAGCCGCGCAGCGTCGATGCCCAGATCTACCGCCTGCGCCGGCAGCTCGAGGAGCACGGCCAGGGCGAGCTGCTGGAGTCCGTCCGCGGCCAGGGCTACCGCCTGCGGCCTGATGTGCGACGCAAGGATCCGCTGCCGGGTGGCGCCCGCTTCAGCCTTTAGAGTTTTTTCGTATATCCATCTAAAAAATCATTCTTTTCCATGGAATGCGGCAGCCGATAGGCTTGCCGCATTACCCATTTATCTGCATTTCAGGAGTCTGCCGGATGTCTTCCCAAGTCCCCGCTGCCAGGCGCAAGCCGAAACGGGTGTTGCCCGGCTTCGGCCTGACGCTGGGCTACAGCGTGACCTACCTCAGCCTGCTGGTGCTGATTCCGCTGGCCGCCGTGTTCCTGAAGGCGACCGGCCTGACCTGGCAGGAATTCACCAACATCATCTTCTCGCCGCGCGTGCTGGCGTCCTACAAGATCAGCTTCGGCGCGGCGTTCATCGCGGCGGTCATCAATGCCTTCTTCGGCTTCCTGGTGGCCTGGGTGCTGGTGCGCTACCCGTTCCCGGGCAAGCGCCTGGTCGATGCCCTGGTCGACCTGCCGTTCGCGCTGCCGACGGCGGTGGCGGGCATCGCGCTGACCGCGCTGTATGCGCCCAACGGCTGGTTCGGCAGCGTGCTGATCGAGTACGGCATCAAGGTCGCGTTCACGCCGGTGGGCATCGTGGTGGCGCTGACCTTCATCAGCCTGCCGTTCGTGGTGCGCACGGTGCAGCCGGTGCTGGCGGACCTGGAGGCGGAAGTCGAGGAGGCCGCGGCCAGCCTCGGCGCCAGCCGGTGGCAGACCTTCAAGGCGGTGATCTGGCCGGCGGTGCTGCCGGCGCTGATCACCGGCTTCGCGCTCGCCTTCGCGCGCGCCATCGGCGAGTACGGCTCGGTGATCTTCATTGCCGGCAACATGCCCATGGTGTCAGAGATCGCGCCGCTGCTCATCGTCACGCAGCTGGAGCAGTACAACTACGAAGGCGCCACGGCCATCGCCGCCGTCATGCTGGTGATTTCGTTCGTGCTGCTGCTGCTCATCAACAGTCTGCAGATCTGGGTGCGCCAGCGCGGCGCGCGGGGAGAGGAATGACATGGCCAGTCTGAGCAACAAGAAGCCCAGCGCGGCGCTGCGCGATCCGGCATGGGTTCGCTACGGCCTGCTGGCCGTGGCCTTCACCTTCCTGTCGCTGTTCCTGTTCGCGCCGCTGGTGGCAGTGTTCACCGAGGCGCTGCGCAATGGCTGGGGCGCCTACCTGGCCGCCTTCGATGACCCCGATGCCTACGCGGCGATCAAGCTGACGCTGCTGGCGGCGGCGATCGCGGTGCCGGTGAACGTGGTCTTCGGCGTGGCGGCGGCCTGGGCCATCACCAAGTTCGAGTTCCGCGGCAAGGCACTGCTGATCACGCTGATCGACCTGCCGTTCGCGGTCTCGCCGGTGATCGCCGGCCTGGTGTTCGTGCTGGTGTTCGGCGCCCACAGCGCGCTGGGCAGCTGGCTCATGGACAACGACATCAAGATCCTCTTCGCGGTGCCCGCGATCGTGCTGGCCACGCTGTTCGTGACCTTCCCGTTCGTGGCCCGCGAGCTGATTCCGCTGATGCAGGCGCAGGGCTCGGAAGAGGAAGAGGCGGCCATCACCCTCGGCGCTTCGGGCCTCAAGACCTTCGTGCGGGTGACGCTGCCCAACATCAAGTGGGGCCTGCTCTACGGCGTGATCCTCTGCAACGCGCGCGCCATGGGCGAGTTCGGTGCGGTGTCGGTGGTGTCGGGTCATATCCGCGGCATCACCAACACCATGCCGCTGCACATCGAGATTCTCTACAACGAGTACCAGTTCGTGGCGGCGTTCGCGGTGGCCACGCTGCTGGCCTTGCTGGCGCTGGTGACACTGGCCATCAAGTCGTGGGTCGAGTGGCGCATGGCGGCCGAGCTGGCCGCGCAGGATAAAGGTTTTCAGGAGTCCGGCCCCGCGCCGTCCGTTCAGGCAAACAGCATTCAGGAGAGCAGGGCATGAGCATTGCCATCGAATCCATCAGCAAGCAGTTCGGCAATTTCACCGCGCTGAACCAGGTCAACCTCGACATTGACGGCGGCGAGCTGGTGGCGCTGCTGGGGCCGTCGGGCTGCGGCAAGACCACGCTGCTGCGCATCATCGCGGGCCTGGAAACGCCGGACAGCGGCCGCCTGGCCTTCCATGGCGAGGACACCACCGACACCCCGGTGCGCGAGCGCCAGGTCGGCTTCGTGTTCCAGCACTATGCGCTGTTCCGCCACCTGACCGTGTTCGAGAACGTGGCCTTCGGCCTGCGCGTGCGTCCGCGCAAGACGCGCCCGAGCGAAGCCATCATCCGTCACAAGGTGCACGAGCTGCTGCAGCTGGTGCAGCTGGACTGGCTCGCCGACCGCTACCCGAGCCAGCTTTCCGGCGGCCAGCGCCAGCGTATCGCCCTGGCGCGCGCGCTGGCGGTGGAGCCCCGCGTGCTGCTGCTCGACGAGCCCTTCGGTGCGCTCGATGCCCAGGTGCGCAAGGAGCTGCGGCGCTGGCTGCGCCGTCTGCACGATGAACTGCACATCACCTCGGTGTTCGTGACCCATGACCAGGAAGAGGCGCTGGAAGTCGCCGACCGCGTGGTGGTGCTCAACCGCGGCCGCATCGAGCAGGTCGGCGCGCCGGCGGAGGTCTACCACAACCCGGCATCGCCGTTCGTGGTCGAGTTCCTCGGCCAGGCCAACAAGCTGCCGGCGCAGGTCAGCGGCGGCCGGGCCGACGTGCTGGGCTGGCAGCTGCCGGCCGGCAGCGTGGCCGATGGCCAGGGCGTGGCCTATGTCCGCCCCAGCGACTGGAGCCTGTCGCACCATGCCGTCGACGGCAGCCAGGAGGTCACGCTGAAGGAAGTGCGCGCCGTCGGCCCGCGCTGGCAGCTGGAAGTGGTGCATGCCGGCCAGCCGCTGGAGATCGAGCTGTCCACGCGCGATGACCTGGGCGATGCCGACCTGACGCCGGGCCACGCGCTCTGGCTGCATCCGCGCAAGGCGCACCTGTTCGCTGGCCAGGCCGGCTGAGCGCGAGTATCCGTGCCAGGGCTGGTGCGGTGTCCGGTACTTCCGGCACCGGACCGGTCGCCGGCATCGGGTTTGGTGCCGGCAGCGGCTACAATGCCCGCTTTGCATGAT
>NZ_PTQZ01000193.1 GCF_002943415.1 Amnimonas aquatica
CGTCTGACGGGTGGTGCGATGCCACACCCGGGCACTACCATGGCGGCCATGAACAAGAACGAGATCACGGATGCCCTGCGCGGCGACCTGACACTGCCGGCCGCCTACGGCTACTTCCTGCTGTCGCTGCTGCGCGAGCGCGGCCACGACGAAGCCGCCCTGCTCGCCGGCACCGGCCTCGGCGCCATGCAGCTGCAGGACCAGCGCGAGCGCATCGCCGGCTGGCAGTACGCCGCCATGCTCGCCAACGCCCTGCGCCTCGACGGCGACCCCGGCATCGCCTACGAACTGGGGCTGCGCAGCCAGCTCACCAAGCACGGCTTCGTCGGTTTCGGACTGATGAGCTGCGCCACCCTGCGCGATGCCATCACGCTCGGGCAGCGCTACCTGCAGGCGCGCGTGCCGCTGTTCCACAGCGACATCGGCATCGAGGGCGACGAAGTGGTCATCGACCTGCGCGAAGCGGTGTCGCTGGGCCCGCTGCACACCTTCACCTTCGACATCGTGCTGGTCGAGCTGTGCTGCCTGTTCAGCCGCCTGGTCGCCGGCGACCGGCCGCCGCGCAGCTGGCGCACCACCATCCACGTGCCCTACCCGGAGCCGGCGCACTACGCGCGCTACCGCGAGCGGCTGCCGCGCCTCCTCTTCGACCGCGAGGCCACGCAGATCCGCTTTCCCGCGCTGCTGCTGGATCAGCCCATCGCCACCGCCGACCCGCTCGGCGCGCAGATGGCCATCGCCCAGTGCGAGCAGGAGCTGGCCAGCCAGCCGCGCCGCGAATCGCTGGCGGCGCAGGTGCGTGCGCGCCTGGTCTGCCGCGGCGGCAGCTACCCGGATCTGGCACGTATCGCCGAGCAGCTGCACCTGTCGACACGCACGCTGAAGCGCCGGCTGCAGGAAGAGGCATCCGGCTTCCAGGACCTGCTCGACGAGGCGCGCACGCGCGACATCCTGCGCCTGCTGGCCAACCCCGCCTTCTCGGTGGATCAGGTCGCCCGGGCCGTGGGCTACGGCGACCCGGCCAACTTCACCCGCGCCTTCCGCAANCCGATATGACAGATTTTCGGCACATTCACCCCTGATGCCTGCGGGCATGGCCCTCCTAAGCTTGGCGCATGACCCGGCCGCCGCATGGCCGGCACGACCGCGCGCCGACCCGCGCCGAACCGAGGAGGTCCCATGAACGAACGCCCCGACCCGGCCACCCTGAGCGATGCCCGCAAGGCCGAACACATCAAGGACACCGTGCTCGCCGCCGGCGTCGCCCTGCGCGCGCGTCACCCCTGGCTGAAGCACCAGGACGCCATCGGCGCCACCATCATGGCGGTGTCGCTGCTGGGCATGATCGCCAGCGGCGCGCTCTACGTGCAGGGACTGATCCCGTGGTGGGTCTGCGTACCGGTGACGGCGATCTTCGCGTCGTTCATCCACGAGCTGGAGCACGACCTGATCCATCTCATGTATTTCCGCAAGAAGCCGTGGGCCAACGACCTCATGCTGGCGCTGGGCTGGCTGGCGCGCGCCAGCACGGTGAGCCCGTTCCTGCGCCGCAAGCTGCACCTGCACCACCACAAGTTCTCCGGCACCGAGTCCGACCTGGAGGAGCGCGGCATCACCAACGGCGAACGCTGGGGCCTGCGCCGCTTCTTCATGCTCGGCGACAACATGCTGGCCGTGTACCTGCGCCCGAAGACCATGCTCCGCGCCACCAAGGCCTACATCCGGGCACAGAAGCCGGTATCGGCGGCGGCGGCGAAGGCCATGGGCCGCGAACAGCTGCACGCCTACTTCCCGCTGGGCACGCTCTACTACGCGCTGTTCCACGCCTGGGTGGTGGCGCACCTGGCGCTGTTCGCGCTGCCGCTGGCCGGCGCGTCCGTGGCGCTGCCGGCCTGGGCCGCGACCGCCCTCGGCTGGCTCGACGTCTTCGCCGTGGTCTACATGCTGCCCTGCCTGCTGCGCACCTTCTGCCTGCACTTCATCAGCTCGAACATGCACTACTACGGCGATGTCGAGGCCCGCAACGTGATGCAGCAGTGCCAGGTCCTCAACCCCTGGTGGCTGATGCCGCTGCAGCTGTTCTGCTTCAACTTCGGCAGCACGCACGCCATCCACCACTTCGCGGTCAAGGAGCCGTTCTACATCCGTCAGTGGAACGCCGGCGCGGCGCACCGGGTCATGCGCGAGATGGGCGTGCGCTTCAACGATTTCGGCACCTTCCGGCGCGCCAACCGCTTCCGCCGCGCCGAAGGCACGGCACCGGCCATGGACATGGCCGCCGGCTGAGCCTAGAATCCACACCGTCATTGGGGAGTAGCCGACCCGCGTCAATCGCGGGGGCCTGCGTCAACACACTTGGCCTCGCGGCCATGGCGCAGGCAGTTCGCGAACCTGGCAAGACCTTTGACCATGCCACCTCGGATTTCTGGCCGGGAGGGGCGTGGTCATCGGTTATCTCCGGCCAGGGAGTTCTGCGTGGAAGCCTTCCTCGTCTCCAGCGGCATCGTCGCCCTCGCCGAAATCGGCGACAAGACCCAGTTGCTCGCCTTCATCCTCGCCGCCCGCTTCCGCAAGCCGCTGCCGATCATCCTCGGCATCCTGGTCGCGACCCTGGCCAACCACGGCTTCGCCGGCGCCATCGGGACCTGGATCACCGGACTGGCCAGCCCGGAGCTGATGCGCTGGGTGCTGGGCCTGTCGTTCATCGCCATGGCGGTGTGGACGCTGATTCCGGACAAGATCGACGACGACACCGCCGCCGTCACCCGCTTCGGCGTCTTCGGCACCACGCTGATCGCCTTCTTTCTCGCCGAGATGGGCGACAAGACGCAGATCGCCACCGTCGCGCTGGCGGCCCAGTACCAGGACTTCGCCATGGTGGTGATCGGCACCACGCTGGGCATGATGATCGCCAACGTGCCGGCGGTGCTGCTCGGCGAACGCATCGCCGAGCGCATGCCGGTGCGCCTGGTGCACGGCATCGCGGCGCTGATCTTCGCCATCCTCGGCATCGCCACCCTGGCCGGTGCCGGCGCCGGGCTCGGGCTGTGACCGGCTGAACGGATTTCACGGGCGGGGCCGGCCTGCGCTATGCTGACCGGCCTCGCCCGTGCGATCCGGAGCCACCATGTTCAGCCGTTTCCTCAAGCCCGTGCTGCAGTCCCTGCTGGCCCTCACGCTGGTGGCCGCGCTGTTCCACGGCGTGCCGCTGCTGCTGGGTCATCCGGCCGACGACACGGCCACCGCCGAGTCGCATGAGGGCGGCGCCGACACCACGGCAGACGAAGAGGACACGATCGAGGACCCGCGCGACGAGCAGGCCCGCGCCGCCTCGCAGGCGATCAGCGACTGGCGCCCGGACGTGGACCAGGTCATCGACCAGCTGGAGGAGATACTGGTCACCGACCTGCCGCAGCAGCAGATGAACTACACCATGGCC